>NZ_ANPF01000007.1:0-107252 GCF_000328325.1 Halobacillus sp. BAB-2008
GACACGATCCATACAAAAAACGTCCTTTTCCTCATGAATAAGGAAAAGGACGTCGAAAAAGTCAGATTAATCATAAGTTACTACTTCAATCGCAGCTTTTACCGCTGCTGCCAAGTCTTCCAGAGACCAGCTCGGGAGATTTCCGTGTCGAACGGCTAATTCATGTGACGCGGGAATATGTATGAATCCTGATGGTGTACTTCGATTCTGTTGTCGGAAATAATAGAGCACCTGGTACATCACATGGTTACATAAGTAAGTCCCTGCTGTGTTAGATATTTCCGACGGAAAACCGTTCTTTTTTATGACTTGAACCATCTCTTTCACTGGAAGCGTGGAGAAGATTCCGTCCGGACCCTGAGAATAAATCTTTTCTCCATCGGGAGTATTTCCCTCATTGTCCTTCTCGCTGCTTTCATTCCAGTTGACAGCGACTCGCTCCGGGGTCACTTTGTCACGTCCTCCTGCCAAACCGAGGGAAATAACTGCATCCGGTCGAACGCGGTCTATATGCTTCTTTATTTCCTTTCCTGACCGGTTAAAATCTACAGGAAGGATTTCTCCTTCTATTCTATATCCATTCATCTCGCTTCCTTTAAGTTCTTCCACGATCTGCTGCGTGGGATTGATTGGAAAATGGAGAAATGGTTCAAACCCTGTTAGTAATAGTTTTTTCAAAAGATCAGCTCCCTAAAAATAGAACTCCCCGTTAAGGGAGTTCCGAGTTCTTGACGTTATGAAAATATATGATCGATCTTGGAAATATCATCATCCGTCAAGGAGACTTCCAACGTCTTCAAGTTATCAATGACCTGGGATGCACGTTTTGCACCAGGTATAACGGCGTCGATGGACGGCTGATTCAAATACCAGGCGAGAACAATATGTGGAATTTCCACACCCTTCTGCTCAGCGATCGGGCGGAGCTGCTCAACTTTGGCGAGGTTCTGTTTAAATGCTTCTCCCTGGAAAAGCGGATCCTTCGCACGCAGGTCATTGAATGTCGTATTTTCATCATACTTACCTGCAAGCAGTCCGGATGCGAATGGGAAATACGGCACAAAGGAAATTTGGTTGTCTGCTGTGTAAGGCAGCATATCCTTTTCAGCTTCGCGTTTAAACAGGTTGTATTCACCCTGAATGACGTCAACATAGCCGTCTTTATTGGCTTCTTTCAGTTGTTCGACAGAGAAGTTGGAAACTCCGATCGAGCGGATTTTCCCTTGATCTTTCAAATCTTTCAACATACCGACTGCTTCATCCTTCGGTGTATCTTCATCAGGGAAGTGAATGTAGAAGAGGTCGATATAATCGGTATCCAGACGCTTCAAGCTTCCTTCGACCGCTTGTTTTAGAAATTCAGGCCGGTTGTTTATGACCACATCGTCCCCTTTGAATTCGTGGGCGCCTTTTGTCGCAAGGACGATGTCTTCACGCTTGTATTCTTTCATGACCTGCCCGACAAGCTCTTCTGAACGCTCCGGCCCATAAATGAAGGCTGTATCAAGAAAGTTCATCCCTTGGTTAATCGCTGTACGGACGACATCCTTCCCCTGCTCTTCATCAAGGTTCGGGTAGAGGTTATGTCCGCCGACAGCATTCGTTCCAAGGCCGATCGGATTGATGTGCAAGTCAGATTTACCTAAACGGATAGATTTGTCCATAACTATTCATCTCCCTTATTATCACTACTCTCCTATTATGTACCACGAAGAAAGCGATGAAAAACCATCTGCACCTGTCCTATTTAGAGGGGCTTGTAACCCCCGTCCGGCTCGACCAGAAGCTGTGTCCATTTCGTCTTTCCTGCTTAACCACGTACATCGCCTCGTCCGCCTTCGCTATCAACACTTCCAACTCATCTCCATGCTCCGGAAAGCAGCTGATGCCGAGACTGAAGCGTACAGGAATGTCTATGGTTCCATAGTGAAAGACGCGCTGTCTTATTTCTTTCGTCAAGAAGGTAACTCTCGACTCCAGTTCTTCGCGATTTTCATAATGAATCATTCCGTAAAATTCATCCCCGCCGACGCGGGCAGCAAATCCGTCTGGTGGGATGAATTCTGTCAGGCTGTCGGCGATATGAACGAGAAAACCATCGCCTACTTGGTGGCCGTAAGTATCATTAATGGTTTTAAATCCGTCCAGATCGAATACGAGAAGGGCCATATTTTCTTTCCCTGCGAGCGCTCCCTCTGCTTTCTCATAAAATCGGCGGCGGTTCGGGAGTTTTGTGAGCGGATCATGGTAGGCGAGAAACTCGGCGGTAGATCGGGCTTCTTTCATCATATGGATATCCCGTATGATAAGCATCAGATAGATACGCTGGTCGATCAGCAGGAAATCACCGTCGATAAGAACGAATCGTTCCCGGCCATCGGCCGTGACGATTTTAGATTCGAGTCCGGAGAATTTCCCTCCCGTCTCAAAAGCCTCATCCAAGGCGGACATTGTCGCCTCCTTGAAGGATTCAGCAAGGGAATCGGTCAGATTGTGTCCGGTAAGTTTTACATAGCGGAGCAGTTTGTTCGTCGCCGGATTCGCACTGTCGATCCTTCCCTTTCTATCTATTAAAAGGATGGACGATGGATTTAGATCATATAAGATGGAGAATCTTCTACTGTATGAAGCAAGGAAATCGAACTTTTTCATGGCAATATTTAATGCAAAAGCCCAGATAATACCGCCATAGATATATGGATACGGCGGCAGGAAGCCTCGGATCTCCAAATAGCCGAAGATGACATCCCAGATAAGAACAAGTCCGGCTACGATCATCAACGTTTTCAATACACGTTTTTGAACAGGTACCCTGGCTGTTTTATAGAGGTACACGAGCAGGAGTACAATACCGAAGTGAAAGACGTTCCCGATGGTCATCGTCATCAGGTATTCCGTATTGTACTCAGGGTAGTGGAACAAACCGACGTGTTCAAATGCCGCACTATTCGTCAGATTCGTCTGCAGCAGCAGGGTCAGAAGCACCGGGACGGCAGGGACGTAAAAGATCCAAGGATACAAATAAGCAGCCATTCGTTTATAAAGGTGGGTAACTTTGAAGATAAAATGAAGAGATAGCGATAATAGAAGCAGACCTGCGTTTCCGAACAGGTAAGTGGTGATGAATGGACTGTAGGAAATATCGACCTGGTTGCGGATGAATTCGAAGAAGAACAATGTTCCGTATAAGAAAATGTAGCTTCCGAGAAGGATATGTTCGGTGCTTCTCCGGTTCCTCCCCCATACATCGAGAGCTAAATGGAACATCATTCCTGCGGGCAGAAGATATAGGCAGATATAGATCAATAGTTCCTGCATGGAAAACCCCTCCCTGTATGTACGGCTTTCCATTATAATCTCACAGCGCGCGTGTCGAATCCAGTAGAATCTTTAGAAAAGAAAAAACCGGACCAGGTAGGATGGTCCGGCATTACTCTATATTCACGCACCGCTTGGTACGAGCGTTCTCTTTTCTTCTTTCTCTAGTTCCCTTTTCAACACGGACACTTTCAGGCGTTCATGCTCCAACTGTTCCTGGAGCCTCTTGTTTTCCTTCACCAGAAAATCCCTTTGGTCCAACACACGGATCATATCTTCCCTCATTTTGTTTCCCCTCTTTCTAATTATTCACCAATGACGTACGGACACTCATCTTAGAATTTCTCAGAAAACCTGTCTGTCTCTTCGCCGAGGGTTATCTATGTTTTGCCTCTGTTAAGATTATGTTGAAAAACAGCGAAATTTGCAACTGATACGGTAATGAAACAGCACATTGATTGGTTCCTATCTACCAATGTATCCAAAATCTCCAGCTGCTAAACTAGTAATTTCTGTAAAAAAATTAATAGAAAAGCATGGACAGCAGGGAAACTCCTATCCCGACAAAGCCGAGACCGATCGTATAGGGCAGATTCCGAAGCACAATCTGATATGGATTCCGCTTCAAGGCGACGGATGTGATCGTGACAATAAGTCCATAAGGTGCAGACGGGACGGTCGCGATGGCACAGCTGGAGAGGAGAATGACGAGCGTGACCGGAGGGAACGCTCCCAGCAGGAGTCCGCTTATTCCACCGAAGATCCCCATCGTTGCAATCGGGTGAACACCAAGCAGTGTGATGAACAGGAATGCCGCCTGAATGAAGAACATAATCAAAATCGGCCGGCCTTCCAAAGCAATGATCGGATCCTGTATGTATTGCAGGTAAGGCGATGCCGTCAGCGTCTCTGTTAAAAAGGACAGCGTAACAAGCAGAACGATAAAATTGTCGAGCCTGTTCGTATTCCACTTCCACGTCGGCCATCCGATGTGGAAGAAACTCCTTCTTCTATGGATCACCACTGCCCATAAAACGCGAAAGGAAAGATGGAAATCGTCACAGAGAACAGGAAATCGAGTTGGATGACATTGCCTAGGAAAACGACGACTCCTAGAAACAGGGCCAGGGCGGCTATGAACTGAAAGAATTTCTTTTTATCCATCGGAATGTTCTTGGCCGTATCTTCTTCCGGTAAGGATTCGTTCCGGAACAAGAACCTCGCAAACGCCGAGTCGAGCAGGATCCCTATAATAGAAATCGCGATCATCCACGGCAGGACTGCCAGATAATTGGCTCCTGTTATGAAAATAGCGGTTGCCAATAGAATCTCAAGCGGACTCCATAACAGGGCGAGAGAATAACCCCTCAACGTCACCATCGCTACAAAATTATTACGTACGTTTGCAGGGACATTTTTCAACTTTTCTTTCAACAAATCCTGGGAAACGGTCGCAGAGGATAAGTTCAGGAAAGCAGCAAGCGACACCATTGTCAGCTCACTGCGTCCGTAAAGCTTACTGAGACGACGGTCTTTGTTTCCAATCAAAGACTTCAACAGTGTATTGTAGCGACCTGCCTTCACGGCGCTGTTCATCCAAGGAAGCATGGAGACGAGGAACAGAAGGCTGATATTTCCTGCGAAAGCATCCGGAATATCCCGAAGGCCTGCATCGCTTGAAAAGTAGAAAAAGGTACCGGCAGCAATCAGAACGGTACCAAGAACCTTGAAAACCTTATCAGCACGTGGAAAGCTGATGGCAATCATGATGATCGCAAGGATACCGATTCCTGTGTAAAGTACGGCATTCTGCCAGAATACGTGGATGATATTCAAAAGGAAGACAAATGAATAGAATAGATACAAGTAGTTGGTTAGCTGCGGCATAGTACATCTCCTAACTGGATGGCTTGCTAAAGTCATTAATGCCCTCATACTAAACATTCGTGGAAATTATTTCAATGCTGACGGCTCGTTTGTTGACGAATAGCAGCAGAAAAAGGCCGGTGTCTATATGCACCGACCTACTTCGTCCCCTCTGAACCGAATCCAGTTACAGTAATATCTACATCGAACGTGACATCCGCTTCTGCGAACAGCTCATCCCATTCTCCTTTTACCCGTTCCCATTCTTTCGGATAGGCAATCCGGAAACGTTCGTGGAAACCGACAACATCCGCTGCGTATTCCTCCTGAAGCTTCTTCATCACATCTTCCATCATCCTGGTCACTTCTTTAGAGGTCTCCTTTTCTACTTTTTCAAGCTGGGCAGATTCGAAAGAGTCTCCTTCCTGCGACCAATCTTCGGTGATCCAACCGGATGAGGTAACGTTCACCTGGAAGGAGAGTGTTCCACCGCTCCATTTAGGTATTACCTTCGTATCCAACGTCTGAAGCTCGTACACGGTGACGACCCCATCGTCATTTTTCATCTTTACAACCCCGCCGGTTGCCTGTCCTTTAATCCAATTCACACCTTCCACATCCGACTGATCGAGATGGCCTGCGTACTTCTGTGTCTTTCCTTTAATAATACCTGCTCCATTCAGCTTGATATCACTGTTCACAAGTTCTACATTCGGCATTAGGAAACTGGATTTTGTTGACAAGTAAGTGACGGCATCACCAAGACGGACCGAAGGAAGAAGCCCGGTCGTCCGCGTATGGTTGTTCGTCAATTCCCTTAGATAAGTACTTGGTATATCTGCATTCCCTTCCACAGACAATACCTCTTTCCCCGACTCCCTGGTCAGGAACATCCGCGGACTCATCCTGGAAACGTTATCCCTCGTCACTTGGTTAAGAATCGATGACATCGGGTAATCCTCAAGCAGGTTTTCCTGCAGGATGATGACCTTTAGATGGTTTGTATATAAAGGATTCGGTTCTTCCATGGCTAATTCACGGATAATCTCGTGTATGGAATCTCCTGTTAACGTGAAATTATGAAAGGGCGGCAAATTGGAAGGACCGACGTTTTCATTTTGTAAAGTTGCCAGTTGGCCGGTGTATTCAATCGGATTCTCTTCATCTTCGGATTTATCGAAAGCAGCTCCAAGAATGAATGACAGCTCTTCAATATCTTTGTTATCCCAGCACCCAGCCAGCACAATGAAAGCTAGAAGTATAGACAAAAGACGATAGGTGGTCTTCATCTCATCCGCTTCCCTTCTGCTTTCTGATAACAGCAATCCCCAAAAGTAAAGCTGGAATAGCCATCGAGAAAACAATGCTCGAATAGCCGATGTAATCCCCCATCACAGCCATCTGATTATAATCTTCCGGAATCAGCGCAATCAAATAAACGACCGGGAGCAGAAGATAGCAAACCTTCTTATATTTGGTTTTAAATGTGAATGCCAGGCCGGTTGCGGCTATATAGTGACAGGCGATATACGTCGCAAAGATTTGAATCAACCAGACGACCAGAAAGACGGCGTCGAATCGCTCGAAGAACACCCCTGTATATTCGTACTGCTGAATTAAAGAGAACGTGGGCCATGTATCGATTTTTGTTCGATCGATAGACAGCGCACCGACAACGACGACGACCGTGACTAAATAAAGAAGAACCGTCACGCCGACACCCCAGCCGACGACCTGGAACGCTTTCTTCGGCATCTTCATGAGAGCAATCCAAACGAGCATGAATTCCACACCGCTGAACGTCAACAGCGTCGGGGATATACCTTCCAGAACAGGACCGATTCCCTGTCCGAGAACAGGGCGTAAGTTGTCGATATGGAATATCTTCAGACCGAGCAAGATGATCATAAGAAAGAAGAAAATGGATACAGGATAGAGAAACTCGAACATCCGCGCAATGGGATTGATTCCTCCGACCGACAAATAAATACCGACAAGCAGCATGCTGATCATAATGACAGAAAGCGGCGTATCCTCGAGTAGGTAAAATTGAGTAAGCTCCGCCATCGCACGGATTTCATAAGCAGCCAGAGTAATCGTATAGGAAATAAATAAAAGACTGATGAGTGTTCCGATGAACCTGCCCGTAATGATTTGATTGTACTGAAAGAAATGCTTTTCTGGAAAACGCAGACTGAGGACAATGATCAAAAATCCGGCGCCCAGAGTAATACCTCCACCAATCAAGATCGGTATCCACACATCCGGCGTATTCACTTTCTCCGCCAATGCCCGGGGCAGCGTGAAAATACCGACAGCAACAAGCATCGAGCCGAGCAGCGCAATAGTCTGAGGTGTCGTTAATTTATCTGAACCTGTATTCATAGACCCGTACTCCTTTTAAAACTTCCGGCGCGTCCGCTCTTTTGGAAAAAACTCCTTCGGTCTTTGTTTCATAACGAACAGGGGCAGTCGGAAGATGAAATCTTTCAAATCGCTCCAATTGTAAATCGTTGCCGGTGTAACGTACGGTACACCGAAGCTCCGCAGTTTGACGACGTGAATACATAGAAGCAGGAAAAACAAAATGATCCCATATAAACCTAGAAAGGCAGCAAAGAACATGGCAACAAAGCGCAGCACCCGAAGTGCGACTCCCATCCCGTATTGAGGCGAAACAAAGGAGGCAATCGCGGTCGTGGCAACAACGATGACCATAATGGGGCTGACGAGTCCCGCCTGAACGGCCGCTTCCCCGATGATGATGGCACCGACAAGCCCGATCGTCTGCCCCACCGGACGCGGAAGGCGCAGGCCCGCTTCTCTCAGCATTTCGATAGCAAGTTCCATTAAGAGCGCTTCAATGATCGTCGGAAAAGGGACCCCTATCCGCGTGCTGGCAATGGCAAGAGCGAGCTCTGTCGGAATCATTCCTTGATGAAAGGAAATGAAGGCGACATAAAACGACGGCAGAAAAATGCTTAAGATAGCAGCAAAATATCTCAGCATCCGAATCAGGGACATTGGAATCCAGCGCTCATAATAATCCTCCGGAGACTGTATCATCATAGCGAACGTCGCCGGCACGATTAACGCGTACGGTGTTCCGTCAAGAAGAATAGAGATCCGTCCTTCCAGTAAACCTCCCATCACCCGATCCGGGCGCTCCGTCGCCTGCACCTGTGGAAAGATGGATAAATAATTATCTTCAATCAGCTGCTCAATGTAACCCGATTCAAGTGCATCATCGATGTCGATATTCTTCACCCGCTGGATGACTTCCTGAAGCAGCTCTTCATTGGCAATATCTTTGATATAGACAATGGCCAAATCCTTTTTTGACCGATCGCCTATTTCAAAATTAAGGATAGTCAAGTTCGGGTCATTCGTTAGTCTCCTCAGGATAGAGGTATTGTCACGAATGTTTTCGATGAACCCGATACGAGGACCACGGACAAGCGCTTCTGTAGGCGGCTCTTCAATCGCTCTTGACTTCCACCCTTTCACATCAAGAACAATCCCGACCTCCACGCCGTCCACAAGCAACAACGCCGACCCGGTCATGACTCCCTTGATGCCGCTCTCGATATCTTCCACTTCTTTAATCCCGGCTACACTGATCACGTGGTCAAGCAGATGCTGCTTCAACGCATCTTTTCTCCAATGCTTCCGCTTACCTGCACCATCTGACATCAGCGGTTTCAAAACAAAATTATTGATTTCCTCCACGTTCACAAGACCGTCGATATGGATAAGGGCACTAGATGGGCCGTCTTCCCCTAGCTTGAAGTTACGTGTTGTAATGTCTGCATTCATCCCGATCCGGTCATCTATTTTCTTTTTATTCTCTTTAAGAAGGTCTCCAATTGGTTCTCTCTCCTGTTCTTTCTCGTACGTTGTCCTAGTCCCCCGTGCCTTTCGCCGCAAGTCGACAATACCATGGGCCGCTTTCGTCGCAAAAACCGGAAACAGAATCAAGACAACGATACCTACATACACATCCGTCCTTGTAAGGAACGCTAACACAGATTCCATGGTATTCCCTCCTTACTAATAGTTTGGCTATTCTTACTGAAAGTGCGTGAGAATCAAGGAACACAATAAACCGACCGAGGCGATAAAACCGACGGCAGCGCCGCCTTCCTCATACGCTTCCGGCATCATGGCAGCCGTCACCATCGCAATGACCCCTCCGGCCGCGAACGCTCCGATGAAGGCGATCAGCCCGTCCGAGGCACCTTCAAGAAAAACATAACCGGTCAGGGAACTAAGCGCAGATAACACGAGGACGACCCCCCATAAAAACAGGATCTTCCGATTAGAGTAACCATCCTTTTTCAATCCGACGCTGGAAGAGAGGCCCTCTGGAAAATTACTGATGAAGATGGCGATGACGAGGAGCCAGCTCACTCCGCCTCCTTCGAGCAGACTGACGCCGATGATGACGGACTCTGGAATGGCATCGATGATCGTACCGAAGAAGATCGCCATCCCGGAGGATCCTTGAGGATTCTCACGGGAACGCTTACGCTCTTTCCCGCCTTTTCTTGCAAGGACAAATTCAACGATCGTAAACAGCAGGCTCCGCCGAGAAATCCAAGCGTCGTTGTTTTTAGTCCTCCTTCATGAATCGAATCAAGCAGGAGTTCAAACGAAGCAGCACCGATCAAAACGCCGGTACCGAATGCCATGATGGCCCCGATCCAACTCTTCTTCATGGTGAAAAAGAGGCCGACTAGCGAGCCGATAAATACCGCCGATCCTGCGACTCCTCCCCAGAACGCTGCTGTCCACATAGCCCTCACCTTTCTAATTCCGTTATATTCTTCTAGTGTGTGTTAAAAAAGGCAGGCTATGTGGGCCGGCATAAACAAAAAAACCCCCTCACGGTTGTGAGAGGATTTCGTTTCTGGTTAGTTTGTCTGCAAGGCTGGCTCTGCCTTCGTTTCCGCAGCAGGCACTTTCTTTTCTTTCTTCGGCTTTCCTTTGATGAAGAAGGACAACAGTAGCCCGACTATCGCAATGATGGTTGCGACAAGGAACGCTACATCAATGCCGTGGATAAGGGCATTGGACATAATGTTCTGCGGCTGTTCACCAGCAGACGGCGTATAGTCTTTGGACGCATTCGTCATCACTGTTACAAGCAGTGCCGTACCGATGGAACCTGCGATGGTACGAAGCGTGTTGTTCATCGCTGTACCATGCGGGATCCACTCTTTAGACAACTGGTTCAACCCTGCTGTAGATACCGGCATCATAACCATTGCGACACCCATCATGCGGATCGCATAGATTGTCACGATGAAGCTGTAACTCGTGTCCGCCGTCAAGTTGGAGAAGACGTACGTCATTGATGCGATGATGGTAAGTCCGGTAATCGCCAGCCAGCGTGCTCCGATCTTATCAAAAATCCTTCCGGTGATGGGAGACATGATTCCCATGACGAGCGCTCCCGGAAGCAGCATCAGACCAGATTCAAGTGCTGTGAATCCGCGCATCGTCTGCATGTAGATCGGCAGGAGCAATTCTGCACCGAGCATGGACATCATGACGATCATCGTGATGACAGCGGCAAGGGCGTAAATTTTGTTACCGAACACACGGAACTCTAGGATCGGTGTTTCCAAACGGAACTGACGGATGATGAACGACGCAAGGGCGACGACACCGATAATCAACGTAATATACACGTTCGGACTGGACCAGCCGTCATTACCGGCGCTGCTGAATCCGTAAAGAAGACCGCCGAATCCGAAGGTAGACAGGATAATGGACAGCACATCGATCGTCGGGTTCGTCTGTTCCGTTACGTTCTTAAGCGCAAAGGCACCGAAGATGATGGCTCCGATGGCAATCGGAATAATAATGAGAAACGGTGTTCTCCAGGAATATTCTTCGACGAGATACCCGGACAATGTCGGCCCGATTGCCGGACCGAAGGCGATGACAAGTCCCGCCATCCCCATGACCGTCCCTCGCTTCTCGACTGGGAAAATCATCAACATAACCGTCTGCATGAGCGGCATCATAATACCGGCACCGCTCGCCTGAATCAAACGGCCGATAAGCAGCACCGAGAAGTTAGGTGCAGCTGCCGCTACGACGGTACCAATCGTAAACAGCGTCATCGCTGTAAAGAACAAGCGTCTCGTCGTGAACTTTCCTATTAAAAAGGCAGTGATCGGAATCATTACCCCGTTGACGAGCATGAATCCCGTCATCAACCACTGGGATGTATTAGCGGTAACATTCAATGTTTCCATAATATTCGGCAGCGCCGTGTTCAACAACGTCTGATTTAATATTGCCACAAACGCACTGACTAACAGAACCGATACGATCGCTATGCGGTTGATCGGCTGTTTCTCTACTTGCTGTGTTTGTTCAGCCATACTTATTCCTCCTCATTCCTGATGGACAAGCCGCGCTTCAGAAGCCTGAGCTCGATCGCAAACTGCTCCATCGCTTTCTCTTTTGATAAACCTTTCGCAAAATGCCGGATCATATTATTGAACATCACCACACGAACGAGATGGATCGCATGGTACAATTCTTCTTCATTTCTTACATCCAGCAGACTCTCATCGATATACTGCCGGATATCATTCAAGTAAGTAAGGAATCGATCCCTTGTTTCCCCATTCGTAAACGTATTCTGAACTTTGTGATTCATGTTTAGAAACACGTGCTTGAAGAACAAGCGGTTCTCTTCCTCTTCAAACTCATCCAGCGTCTGGTGGAACAAATTCGTCATCGCTTCGAATATGTTCCCTTCTGTCTGCTGCAGATAAGAAATGAACAAAGCCTGCCTCTCTTTCGAGTGCTGTTTCAACAGATAGAAGAACACGTCCTCTTTATCCTCGAAATACTGATAAAAACTGCCTCTGGATACTCCGCATCCTTTAATGATGTTGGAAATCGAAGCATCGTGAAGCGGTGCTCTAGAAAACTCGGCACGCGCTGCCTTCATCAGCGCTTCCTGCTTCTCTTCTGGTAAATTGAAGAATGTTTGTTTCGGCATAGTATGCTTTCCCCCACAATGTGACACGGTGTCACACCCAACTGATAGTATGTATATTACTCCCCTTGATTCGAATAGTCAACTAAAAAGTGACACGGTGTCACATTTTTTATTTTCAAAAAAATAAGCCGGGAGATCACCGTCTCCCGGCCTTCGTCCGATACCAAATCATTGCTTGCTTTTCTATCTCTTTGACAACGTTGTTCTTTCCTGCAATATAGGCATCAATATCCTCGGGGAACCTGACGGCAAGCTCCGCTTTCAAGCGCCCGTATTCTTCTCTCGCTCGCTTGTGCGCGCGTAAATAATCACGAAAAGCGAGATGGCGGACGATTTCGCTGCTGCCCTTCGGAAACACGTGGACATGGTGGGTCCGGTCGTCCCCGCCCTTTTGAAAGAAGCGCCGGCCGGCGATCCCGTTTTCCCCTTTTGCTTCATAACCATGGGCCGCCATTTTCTCTTCGTATGTATCGACAACGGAAATGTCGGTTACGACCGGTAGGATATCAATGACCGGCTTCGCATGCAGACCAGGGACTGCCGTACTGCCAATATGATGAATAGCCGGGACCACTTCCCCGAAAATCTTCCGGAGCGAATCCGCTTCTTTTTCGAACATTGCCGGCCATGCTTCGTTGTAACTGGTGACTTCTACGTTACGCAAGGTCTCTCCCCTTTCCACCGCTGCTACCCTTTTGTTACAGTATATAATAGATAAAGGAGGAATGTTCTATCGCTACTGTCCTTATAATCCTGATGGCCGTTTTGCTGCTCATCAGCTTCATCCGAAAGCTGACGAAGAAAAAAGTTTCCGAAGGCGAGGCTTACACGCCGCTTGACGACGTTTACGAAGGTCGGAACAACCGGAGCACCCTTCCTGACATAGAGACTCACCGGAAAGCCCCTTATGAAGAAAGGGACGACGTATAAGTTCATTCCCGTAATAATGCAGCCCAGAACAATTGATACATGCAGACAAAGAACAGAGCAGCCATTAAACCGATGGCCGTATAAAAATAGAAAGAAACCTCTCTTCCTGCCGCCTGCATCAGGAAATCCTGATTTGCGGACAGAACAATGAGAAGAATCGTATTTTGAATTACGACGAGGAAGAGAACGGCCCGTTCGTATTGTATCTTTTTGTTTTTCTCCGTTAGATTGATGTAATTCAGCTTCTCCGGCCGGCGTTTTAACAGACCGATCAACCGCCAGCTGAGGATACCGATGACCGGAAGAAGGAACAGGAAGTACTTGGACCCCCATTGATCGGGAACAGTATTGGTGAAGTGGATGGGGATGTTCCTCGGCAGATCCGGCAGATGAACACCCAGCTGGACGCTGTGGAAAAGGAGAGCTGCGGCTGTCAACAAAGGGATAGACCGCTGTATCATGATCTCCTTTTTCACGGCGTGTTCCAGAAGAAGGTTGTGACAATAAGGGGGATAACGATCGTTACTATCACCAAGGCCCCGTTCCCGATCAAACCGATGCGCTTGTAGAGCCCCTTCTCAGAAAACACTCCTGCAATCAATCCGAAGACCGCAAGTACGACACTGATAAGAAGGTAAGCGTCGTTCCCAAGCAGCATGACAATATACAAAATAAGGCTGAGAGCAAATAAGCAAATCGATATTCGTGACATGGTTCGTTTCATCTCTTCCTTTCACACCCCTTTCTTATTAACTACTTCCAATTATTCCAAAATATATGACATTCATCAATAGTTACTCTATGATCCAATGCCCTGTCCCATTATGGATTTGGTATATAGAAAAAAGACCCTCTCTTTTCGAGAAGGTCTTCCAAGCTGCGTTCACAAGGCTGTCGTCTGGGAGACTTCCGTTTCATCAGGATCCGTTCCATCCTGCATATCCGGGCGGTCTGGCAGGTCTATTCCCGCTTCTTCCAAACGGGCGTCTGCCTCCTCTTTCGTCATCGTGCCGGCTTCCACTTGATCGCGTACCTCCTCCATCACCTGCTTCTGCTCATCGGTTAAGTTCTCCATGAAGCCACCTTTTCCGTGATGGGGACTTTTCAGGCCGAGCTCTTCCATCTGATCTCTCGCTTCCTCTTCCGTCATCTCACCTGCTTCCACCTGATCGCGGATGGCGTCGACTTTCGCTTTCGTCTCTTCATCCAGCGCCTCAAAGCCGTGCCCGCCCCGATGGAATCCCTGCTCCTTCAGCTGATCAACTGCTTCATCTTCGGTGATGTCCCCACTCTTAAACTGCTGGAGAAGCTCGCGGACTTCGATTTCAAACACAGACTCTCCGGACTCGGAATCTGACGTGGCAGCAAAGGCAACACCCGGAATCGCGATGGCCAGCGCAAGCGCTCCTGTGATGGCTTTCTTCGATAATACGTTTTTCATTTGGTATCCTCCTGTAAACAATATTTGTGTTACAGGTTCATCTTACAAAGGATATGAGTCAGGAAGATGTCAAAGAAAAAGATACGTGTCCTGAATAGGACACGTATCTTTTTCTTACTACCTCGCCACATCCACTGTTTGACTTTGCACCAGATCGGTTACATCCGCTTCCGTAAAAGAAAAGTGGTCCCCTTTCACTGTATGCTTCAATATGCTGGCTCCTAAACCGAATTCTAAGATTTCCTGGTTATCGTAATTCTTTAGATTACCGTGGATAACGCCGGACGCAAAACTATCGCCGCCACCGATACGATCGAGGACCTTGAACGTATGCGGAGATGTTTCGTGCAAGGATCCGTCTTTGTACAGAAATCCCTGCAAACGATGCTGCTGTCCATCCATCACATGTCTGTCTGTGCAGGCAAATACGCTGATACCATATCTTTCGGAAGCTTTCTCGTAATAGTACCTAAGCCGCTCCCTGTCAAAGGAAGGACTATCTCCATAACCCAGCGTGTATTCAAAATCCTTCATCCCTGCAAAACAGATATCGACATAAGGAAAGATTTCTTCAAAGGCCTCCTTCGCTTCTGACTGACTCCACAATTTACTTCTATAGTTGCAGTCAAAGCATACCGTTATCCCATTTCGCTCAGCCTCTTTACATGCTTCCAGGGTGATAGCTTTTGCGACAGGACTGAGTGCAGGTGTAATGCCCGATACATAGAAGAGAGAACACCCCTCAAAGATTTCCTCCCAATCAAAATCCTCCACAGTCAGATTGGTAAAAGAAGAATAAGAGCGGTCATACGTAACCTTGGAGGGACGGGAACCATAGCCTTCTTCTACAAAATAGATCCCCATTCTCCCCTCCACCGACTTCACTTTGCTCACATCCAATTGATTCTTCCTTAGAAAAGCAAGCGCATTCTCCCCGACATCGTTTGGAGGAAGAGCAGAGACCAGTGACACTTCATGGCCAAATTGGGAAAGAGCAACGGACACATTCACTTCCGCTCCGCCGATAAACCGTTCAAACATACCGGTTTCTTTCAAGCGTTCATAAGATGGAGCATTCAACCGGAGCAGTACTTCCCCTAACGTAACGATTTTCGTCACACGACGCACTCCTTTACTGCTTGGACATAAGCTTTCGCTCTTTCTGTCACCGCTTCATAATCACCGATGCTGCCGGGCTTGGTGATATCCCCGCCTATTCCAACCATAATCGCGCCAGCTTTCAGCCACTCTTGAACGTTATCCAAGCTTACTCCACCAGTCGGCATAACTTCCACTTGAGGAATTGGACCTTTAACCGCCTTGATATGGGATGGCGAGAAGGCCTGCCCAGGAAACAGCTTGACAATGGAAGCACCAGATTCAAGGGCAGCCACTGTTTCATTCACCGTCATACAACCTGGTATGTAAGGGATTTGATAACGATTGCAGAGAATAGAAGTTTCTTTATTGAAATTCGGCCCTACCACGAAGCGTGCACCTGCATGGATGGCCAATTTCGCTGTTTCCGCATCCAGAACCGAACCAGCCCCGACGAGTACGTCGTCCCGATCGGCAAAATGCCGGATGACTTCATCCGCTTGAGGGATTGTAAAGGTAATCTCAAGGCTTTGGATGCCGCCACGCACGCATGCTTCCGCTGTATGCACTGCTTCTTCGTAGCTATCCCCTCTGATTACCACCGTTAATTTTTGATCTATCAATTCTTTGTATATTTCATATTTACGCATGTCCGTTCCTCCTAGACTCCAGAATATGCTGAAAAACCACCATCAATCGGTACAACTACTCCGTTGACAAAGCTGGATGAGTGGCGATCCACAAGCCACAGTAACGTCCCAATCAGTTCTTCCGGCTCTCCAAAACGATCCATTGGGGTTTGGGATATGATTTTATCTGCCCGCGACGTGTAATCGCCCGTTGTATCTATTAACAGGTCTCTGTTTTGGTCCGTAAGAAAAAATCCAGGGGCTATCGCATTCACGCGGATCCCCACTTTAGAAAAATGAACGGAAAGCCATTGCGTAAAGTTACTGATCGCTGCTTTTGCCCCGCTGTAGGCAGGTATTTTCGTGAGAGGAGTGAAAGCGTTCATGGATGATATATTAATGATGGTCGCGCCATCACGCTCCACCATGCCCTCGGCGAATACTTGTGTCGGAATCAGTGTACCCGAGAAGTTCAACCGGAACAGATCATCGACAGCCTCGGTGTCCAAATCAAAGAATGTCTGAGCGTCAGAATCACTCATATCTAAATATTCCTGACTCGTCGTTGCTTTGGTATGATTTCCACCTGCGCCGTTTATCAAAATGTCGACGCTTCCCCATTCCTTGAAAATTTCGTCCCTTGTTTCTTGTAACTCGCCTTTATTTAAAACGTCAACACTGAAACCCTTTGCTTCTCCTCCGGACTTTTGAATCTGTTCCACCGTCTTTGTAATCTTTTCTTTATTACGTGCAAGAATGGCAACCTTTGCTCCGCACTCAGCGAGGGATTGACTCATAATCGCTCCAAGAACACCGCTTCCCCCTGTTACCACTGCTACTTTATCCGTTAAATCAACTTGAAATGGCAGATGCATCATTCTTCCTCCATTCTTGCGATTGTATCAAGAATGCCGTTCAGGTAAGAGGCCCCCAGTGCACGGTCAAACAATCCATAGCCAGGCCGGCCTTCTTCTCCCCAAATCATGCGTCCGTGATCGGGTCGAATCGGACCCACAAAACCGTCGTCTACTAATTTTTTCATGACATCAACCATAGGAAGAGAACCATCATGAATTGAATGAGAGGTTTCCTGGAAAGACTTCTCCCCGGTCCACTTCACGTTTCTCGCATGAACGAAATGGATACGGCCTTTGGCTGCTTCCAAAATATCAAATAGATTATTGTTTCGATCCGCTCCATAAGATCCCGTGCAGAAGGTGATGCCGTTAGAAGGACTGTTCACTTTCTGTAATAAATAGGTGATATTCTCCTCATTTGTGATGATGCGCGGTAAACCGAATATCGACCATGGTGGATCATCCGGATGGATAGCCATACAAAGGTTCTCTTCTTCCGCTACAGGAATGATTTCCTCCAGGAAGTAGATCAGATGATTCATCAGTTGGCTTTCTTCCATACCACGATAGGCTTCCATGATAGATTCAAGTTCAGAAGTTTGATAGGAAAGATCCCAGCCCGGAAGAACCAATTCCCCACTCAGAGGATCAATGGAGCGCGCCTCTTCTTCGGAATAGGCTAAAGAAGTGGATCCGTCCGGGAGGCTTTCATGTAAATTCGTCCGTGTCCAGTCAAAAACCGGCATGAAATTATAGCAGATGGTATGGATGCCGGCTTTCTTCAAATTCCTCAGCGTTTGTTGATAATTCTTTATATAACGATCCCTTGCAGGACGGCCCAGCTTGATATCTTCATGAACGGGTACACTCTCTACCACATTCCATTTAAGTCCAGCTTGTTCTATGACTTCCTTCAAATCCATTATCCGCTCATATGGCCATATTTCTCCTGCAGGGATATCATAAATAGCGGTAACAATGCCTTCCATCCGGGGGATTTGTTTAATGTTCTCCAACGTCACCGGATCCTCGTGGTTGTACCAGCGAAAGCTCATTTCCATCAGATCACTCCTCTCTATAAATTAAAGTAGCGCTTTGCGTTGTAATAGGATATATCCTGCACATAGCTTCCCAGCCATTTCGAATCTGCAGGCACTCTTCCTTCCTCCATCCATCGCCCGAGCAGGTTACAAAGAATCCTCCGGAAATACTCATGCCTGGAAAAGGACAAGAACGAACGGGAATCTGTCAGCATGCCGATGAAGTGCCTTATCAGTCCGACATTCGCAAGAATCTTCATCTGATCTTCCATTCCATCAATATGGTCATTAAACCACCAGGCCGTACCGAACTGGACTTTCCCCGGGACGCTTCCATCCTGAAAGTTTCCAGCCATCGTTGCCAGGATATAGTTATCTCTTGGGTTCAGACCGAAGAGGACGGTTTTCGGAAGGGTATCCTCATATTCCAGAGAATCAAGGAACCTTGACAGGGCATCCGCCAAAGGAGCATCCCCGATAGAGTCGTATCCGGAATCCCTGCCGATAGCTTCAAGCATTTTTGTATTATTATTCCGAAGCGGACCGATATGTAACTGCATCACCCAGCCCCGCTTGGAATAGTCCGCAGCTAAATGAAGAAGCGTCCTTGTTTGGTATTTTTCTACTTCCAGATCCGTCAAAACGCCACCATTCAAGCGCTTCTGATAAATCCTTTCGACCTCTGCTTCTGTACTCTCTTCATAGAACATCCGGTTCAGTCCATGATCCGATGCACGGCATCCGTGATGATCGAAATACTCTATCCTGTTGGAGAGAGCAGTAAGGAAGTCTTTATAAGTATTAAGGTTTTCATCCACTACTTCTCCTAGTTTCTCTGTCCAGCTGATAAACCCGGCACCAGCGATATTAAGTGCTTGATCCGGACGGAAGGAAGGAGCGACTTTCACATCCAACTGTTCCTTTGCTATCCATTGATGAGCAGATAAATCATCGGTCGGGTCATCGGTCGTACCGAGAAATTCCACTCGATCCTTTGCCAAAAGGCTTCGAACCGACATACTCTTTTCTTTCAATGCGGCATTGGTTCTTTCCCATATGTCGTCGGCCGTCTCCGGTGAGAGGAAGTCATGAATGCCAAAGTAGTTTTTTAATTCCATCTGCGTCCATTGGAAGAGAGGATTTCCTAATGTATTCGGCACTGTTTCTGCCCAAGCATCAAATTTCTCTTTCTTGGATGCGTTCCCTGTTATGAAGTGCTCCTTTATCCCGTTTGCCCGCATCAACCTCCATTTGTAATGGTCTCCGGACAACCAGACATCCGTAATGGTCTCAAAGCTGCTGTCATCCGCTACTTCCTGTGGAGGAAGGTGATTATGAAAATCGATGATCGGCATGTCCCTGGCATAATCATGGTATAACTCTTTCGCATAAGCGGTGGTCAGTAGAAAGTCATCAGTCAATAATTGCGGCATATCCAATCCCCTCCTCTATTTATTTAAGTTCCATTGATACGTATGTTCCGTCAATCGCTCTCCATTCACTTCTATGGTCCGCTCCTCTGTTTCAGGGAAGTAAAGATTCACAGATTCATATGGAGGTCGGTACTTCCCTTCCAGTTCTACATGTACTTGAACCACATCCGGTGTTGTTTTCATTACTGCTTTAATCCAACTGCAGTTTCCTTGTTCGTACTCCATCGTTTCTCCGTCATCCTCATAAACCTTCCTTCTGCTCTCACCTGTTTCCTTAGAAGGAAAAATCAATAGTCCCCGCTCGTCCTTATCTTTCGTTGCGAAAGTCACGGCACCGTCTCGAATCGGGAGCACAGATCCACCTTGAGCAAATAATGGAACGGTATGGATGGAAACAGGAAGAGTTAAAGACTGCCCTCCTGCATGCCATATGTGAGAGGCAATGTCATACCAACCATCCTTATTTTCAGGAAGGTACACCGTTCTTTCTTTCTGCCCCTTCTCCATCACATTAGCAACCAACAGATCTTTACCTACTAGGAAATCATCGCTCTCCTCGAACGTATGCGGGTCCTTCTCGAAATGGTAAAAGGTCGGAGTCAACATTGGCTGATGTTCTGCATGAGCTTGATATAACAGGTGATAGAGATAAGGCAGCCACTTGACACGTTCTTTCATCCAATAGCGGATCTCCTCCACGTGTTCTTCGTACATCCAGGGAACGTTGACCGTTTTGTCGTCGTTCCAGGAGTGAATCGTAAATCTTGGATGGAAGATACCATTTTGTATCCAGCGGATAAATAACTCCGGTTCCGGAGCTTTCCCTGCAAATCCACCCACATCATGACCGAAGTTGTATATCCCGGAAAGGCTAAGACTGAGGCCCATCTTCTGGTTGTAGCGGATAGTTTTCCAATCGGTATAATTATCTCCTGACCAAGTCTGCACATAACGGTGCATACCAGGGCCGCCTGATCTGGATATCAAATAAGGACGCCTTTCTGGTGCATACTCTCTCTGCGCTTCATAAGATGCTTTCATCATCAACAAAGTCTGGATCGGTTTTAAAAGAGATACCGGCACCTGCTTACCGAAACCGTCCGCCAGTGCTCGTTCATCCCATATTTCATATTCGTTGTTATCGTTCCATGTAGAATCAATTCCATAAGCAAGCAACGTTTCTTTGACACGATCCTTCCACCAGTGAACCGTTGCTTCATTCGTAAAGTCCAGGTAAGATCCAAGCTCATCCCAAAACTGGGAGACCTCCGGATTTATTCCGGTGTAATCTTTGATGAAGAGCTGCTGGTCTTTCAGTTTTTCATACTCCGGGTGGTCAACAAGCAGCGCTGGTTTAATGTTGGCACATACTTGGATACCGTGATCATGAAAATGGTCGTTCATTCCCTGCGGATCTGGAATTTTGCTTTTGTTCCAGTGGAATACATAACGCTTATCTCCGATGGATGTATATCCGGAAGACAACTGAAAGGAATCGCAAGGGATGTCGTATGCTTTACAGGCCTCCACGAACTTCTTCAGTTGATCCTGAGCATCCGGTTCATCCGTATAGGTCATCGTAGAACCTGAATAACCGAGACTCCATTTTGGAGGAAAGATAGTCCGGCCGGTCATCCAGGTGTAGGTTTCCACCACATCTTTGATTTCGGGACCAAGAATGAAATAATAATCAAGGTCGCCATTCTTGGCATGGTAATAGCGGTACAACCCATGGTAGTTGTCCAGCTCCGCCCCCATATCAAAGGTGCTGTCAGAGTAATTATCGTAATAAATCCCGTAAGAACTTTCCGTTACCGGAGAATGCACCAGATAGAATGGAATATGTTTGTATAACGGGTCTGTATGTTGCGCATCGTATCCCATGGCATCGATCGTCCGCATTTGGTACCTTTTATGGTGTCGGTCCATCCTTCCGCCTTTTTCTCCGAGCCCGTAGTAATGATCCCGGGCATCGCGCTCCATATAGTGCGATACCCCTTCTCCCAGCTGCTTACTGAAGTTATAGCTTTGTGTTTTGCGGTCTCCGGCTATTTTCCTCCAGCTGTCATGATCCTTCTCATACCAGTCGATACAGAATCCATCCATATGAATGACTGCTTTTAAGGAGTTAGTCCATACCTGAACCGTCCCTTCTTCTTCTTTCACATCGTATGAAGGTAAAGAAAACGGAGATAAGTCAAAACGGTCCCGCCCCGCAAAAGGAACATCCTCCATGCCAGGCGCAATTGTCCACGTTTGCCCCAGACTATGAGCAGATTCCATCCGGTTGTACACACGGAAAATCCGCTCCTCTAAAATATATAATTGGACGATATTGTCTTCTGCCTGAAAGGTTAATACATTAGGCTTCTGTTCGGTTAAGCAAAAAGTTAATGTTGATATCATTCTTCTTTACTCCTTTCCTCTCATCAAGTGAGTCCGAATAAACGCGGCAGCACCATACTGATCCACGGAATGTATGTGATAAGCATCAAAGCAATAATTAAAGCTACGAACATTTTGGTCAGCGGCTTAAGAACCGATTCAATAGACACATTGGCGACACTGCATCCGACAAACAAAGCACTCCCTACCGGCGGGGTCATAATACCGATACACAGGTTGAACACCAGGACGATACCGAAATGCACAGGATCCATGCCGAGCTGCACCGCAATCGGAAGGAAGATCGGTGTGAAGATCAGAACGGCCGGAGTCAAATCCATGAATGTTCCTACAATAAGGAGGATAATATTCATAATTAACAATATAATGATTGGATTCTCAGATGCCTGTAATAATAGATCTGTTATGGCTGTTGGTATCCCGGTAAAGGCCATGACCCAGGACATGATGGAGGAAGCTCCAACTAAAAACAGGACGATTCCGGTCATTACTACTGTTTCTGTCAGTATCCCAGGGATGTCCTTCCACTTAATTTCCCGGTAAACCGCCGCCAGAATGACCGAATAAAGAACGGCCACCGCAGCCCCTTCCGTTGCAGTGAAAATTCCAGCGACTATTCCGCCGATAACGATAACAATCAACAAAAGACTCGGGATAGCATCCAGGAATACTTTCACCCCCTGCGAAAAACTGGGGCGTTCTGCAACTGGATAGGATTGCTTCTTCGCAATGAAGTAAGCAACAATCATGACAGAAAGACCCATCAAGATGCCCGGCAGGTAACCTGCAATAAATAAAGCCGATATCGATGTTCCTCCACTGACCAGAGAGTAAAGGATTAAGACGCTGCTCGGTGGGATTAACAACCCTGCCGGAGAAGAGGCAATATTAACAGCCGCCGAATAGGATTTGTCATACCCCTCTTTCTCCTGCAGAGGCGTCATTACTTTACCAATGGCTGCTGCGGAAGCAACGGCAGAACCGGATATCGAGCCAAACAGCATGTTCCCGACAACGTTGGTGTGTGCCAAAGAGCCCGGGAGACGACCTCCGATCAGCTTGGCAAGATTGATCAACCGGATGGCAATACCACCGTTGTTCATAATGCTTCCAGATAAAATGAAGAAAATGACGGCAAGCAGAGAAAAGCTGTTGATCCCCTGCACCATCTTCTGAGCTGCTGTAAATACAGCTACATCCATCGGGACGACCAGAAGAGCAGTAACAAAGGAGGAAACACCGATTCCTACTGAGATAGGAACACCGATGATTAATAGTAGAAAAAAACACCAAAAAGCACGAGAGAAGCTTGTAGAGCTATATCCATATTCTCTACACCTCACCTTTCAACTCTTGCTGATATTCTTTCAGCAGTAATAATTTATAAAGGACTACGAGCACCCCGCTGATCGGCATAATAGAATAAACGTAACCCATCGGCAGATTCAGAATCGGAGTCGTTTGACTCATCGTGATGCTTACTACTTCCATCCCGCCTTTCACCATAATCAAAAGGGCAAAAGCAAGGATAAACAGATCATTGATGATACGAAGCATTAAACGCCGCTTCCCTTTAAACTTGTTCTTCATAAAGGTGATTGCTAAGTGTTGATTGGAACCAAAGGCATAGGTGGCCCCGAGAATGGACGTCCATACAAGTAAAAAACGCAGCAGCTCCCCCGTGAACGTGCTGGGCGCGCTGATTAAGTAACGGCTGGCCACTTGCCAAAGGGCTCCAAGAACAAGCGCTATAGTAAAAACTGTTGTTACGGATAAAATTATGCGGTCTAATGTTTTTTCACTTTATCTACCATTGGTATCTCCTTCCTCCAATCTAACGCACCGTCAGCCCGTACTTCTTTTGGTTGAACCGAACTTCATATCCAACAAGTATCGTGTAACACACCACAATTGAAATCGCTTTCATAAGTGCGTGAATTTTATTTATCAACAGATACCTTATGTAGGAAGCGTGAAAGCCTGACCGTTCTATACCAACAAGCTTTCACGTTCCAGTTAAACACTCCAAACATTTATGGCTTTAATGATTCAATTTCTTCCATTACTTCAGCCATCTTCGGATCTTCTTTAAATGTATCGTGCATCGGTTGGACAGCTTCAATAAATGGTGCCTTGTCTACATCGTAAAATTCCACGCCCATCTCTTCTGCTTCCTTCACCGCTTCTTCAATAGATTTATCCCACATTTCTGTATGGTATGCTGTTGCTTCCTGTGCCGCTTCCTGGAAGGCTTTCTGCTGATCTTCTGTCAGCCCTTCCCATGTTTCCTTGTTAATGATCAGAACATCAGGAATGATTGTATGTTCGTTGCGCGAGAAAACCTTTGCTACTTCTCCATGTTTTCCTGTCGTTAAGGCCGTTTCATTACTCTCGGCTCCGTCAACCACTCCTTGTTGAAGCGCCGTATAAATTTCTCCGTAAGGCATCGGCGTCGGTGTACCTCCGAACAACTCCACCATTTCAATGGCACTAGGGCTGTCCATCACGCGTACCTTCACACCTTTTAAATCTTCCGGCTTTTCTATTGGTGTATCCTTTGTATAGAAACTTCTAGCACCGGAGTCAAAGTAACCAATTCCGATAAACCCTTTTTCTGCCGTCGATTGATATATACTATCCGGAACGTCCGACTCCATGACCGCCCGGTAATGATCTTTGCTTTCAAAAAGGTATGGAAGGGAGAAGATAGAGTAATCGGATGAGAAGCTCTCCAATGCTCCTGCACTTACCTTCGTCATATCCACCGCACCACTTTGCAGCTGCTCCAGGACTTCTTTCTCTCCACCAAGCACTCCATTGGCGTAAATTTTCACTTTCACTTCTCCATTCGTCTTCTCATCTACAGACTCCGAAAATTTTTCCAAAGCTTTGTGTATGGAATGCTCCTCACTCATGTTATGTGCTAATTTCAACTCTTTCGTTTTACTGCCGTTACCTGAAGCTTCCTCCGAATTACCACATCCTGCAAGAAGCAGCAAACTCCCAACCAACATTAATGACCAGACCACAACCTTCTTCAACACTTCCACTCCCTTTCCTATTCTGATGGCGCTTTCAAAACTTTGTTTGTTTACACAACAAACTGTTAGCTATATAATAAATTTAAAGATTGAATATTTCAAGACTTTTTTGAAAGGGTTTTCAGATGAATACAGCAGATGCTACTTATATCAAGGCTTTAAACAAGAGAATATTGATTGAAAAAATTATTGAGAACCAGTCCATCTCTAGAATAGAGCTGTCGCGAATCACTGGTTTAAATCGCTCGACCGTATCTGCACAGATTAATCAAATGATGGAGGAGGAACTGGTGCTCGAACGTTCCCCGGATGTGTCGAGAGGCGGAAGAAAAGCGATTTTACTGCAGATGAATGAAAATGCAGGATTCACTATCGGTGTAGATATCGACTATCCCAGCACTCAAGTACAAGTAACCAATTTACTTGGAAAGCCGATCCGTACTTACCATATTGAGATGAAAGAAAAAGGATCAGGAGAGAACATCGAGCACATCATACAATCCCTACAGACGATTGCCAAGGAATGCAAAATTATGGATTCTCCAAAAGGTCTTGTTGGCATAGGGGTAGGCATCCACGGCATCGTCCATAATTCCAATGACGTGGTGTACACGCCGAAATTGGATTGGATCGACGTTGAATTAAAAGACGAAATGCAGAAACATTTTAACGTGCCGATATTCATCGATAACAACGCAAACTTAACGGTGTATGCAGAGCAGGTATTTAACCATCCCCTGCCGGATTTATTTACCGTTACCATGTATTCAGGCATTGGACTCGGTATATTGGAGAACAATCGAATCTATCGTGGATATCAGGGGTTTGCTGGAGAAATCGGTCATATGATCGTGGAAAAAGGCGGCCTGCCGTGCCCTTGCGGAAATCAAGGCTGCTGGGAGCTGTATGCGTCGGAACGGGCGTTAATCAGAGCATTGAACGATAAAGGCGTTCCTATTGACTGTTTAACCACAATAGATGATTCCGTTTGGCAGGATCATCCTGAGCTTTTGACAAGGTTCCTCGATTACTTGGCGATTGGATTGAATAACATCATTAACATCTTCAATCCGCAAATTACAATTTTGAACAGCGAGTTCCTCCTCCATCACCAGGAACTGCTAGAACACCTGAAACAACGTTTGACATCTAAGATTAATAATTATGATGCGATTCTTACGTCTTCACTGGGTAAGGATGCCTGTTCCTTGGGAGGAGCCATGCTCGCGTTAAAAAATTACTATCAGGTAGAAACGCTGAACTTGAAGGCCTATAACTATTTTTAATCCAGGACGCTGACATATGGAGGTGGCTGACGTTACAGGAGAACTGCCCGACATTCCCATAAGCGGATCCATAAAAAAGCCAGCCGTTCAGGCTGACTTTTTTTGCTATAAAGTCTTCTTAAATACAAAACTAACTTGATCATAGCCCATTTTATCCATGTAAAACCGGTGGGCGTCTTTGCGCTGGAGACCGGATGAGAGAGCCACACTCTCATACCCTTCTCCAACAGCCCAGTGATGGACGGCGTTTAACAGCTTCTCGCCACAGCCTTTCGAACGGTGCTTTTCGTCCGTCACCAAGTCACACACCCACACGAATCGTCCATAGTAGAGTGTCGTCATCGGTTTCACTCCCGCAACGGCCACGATCTTTTCGTCTTCCATCCACGCAAAAAGACGGTAGCGGTCCACTCGCTGCGCTTCTGTCACCAAATCGAGGTAAGCGGATTCGGTAAGATGAGTCCGGAGCTGTTTCATGACGGGAAAAGCAGCGATAATCTCCTGTTTGGAAACCAATTCTTTCACCTTCATCCTCCTTATCTCAAATAGCCGCCATTGTTCAGATCGAACGTCGCACCAGTATAGTGCCTGGCCTTCTCCGACAAAAGAAAAACGACCGTATCTGCCACATCCTCAGGAAGAACCGGCGTATCAATCAGTTCACTTGCCAAATACTCCTCCACTCTCCATGCAGGGATTTGACTCATCATCGGTGTCTGAACGATGGTCGGGGCAACTGCGTTAACCCGGATGTACGGAGAGTAATTGATCGCACAGCTTTTTGTTAAGCCGATCAAAGCGGCTTTCGAGAGACCGTAAATGGCATCCGTGCTGCCGTCCAAAGCGGATACACTCGACAGGTTGACGATCGATCCTCTCCGCTTCGACTCAAATAGACATTTACCGAATAACTTGGAAAAATACACCGCCCCTTTAATATTGATATCAAGCACGCGGTCTATTTCCTCCGGTTCATATTGCATTATGTTTTTTGCAAGATAAATGCCGGCATTGTTGACTAAACCGTTCGTATCTGGATGTTCTTCTGTAACATACTCAAAGAACTTCTCCACCTCTTCATATTTACTTATATCCAGTCGATAGGTATACAGACGTTCCTTACCTCCCATGGATTGTTTCAAATCATACAATGCGTCCTCCTTGATATCACAAGCAATGACGGCGGTCTGTTCCTGAAGACAATGGTTAACAATTGCCTTTCCGATTCCGGAGGCAGCACCAGTGACAATGACTTTTCCACTATTCCACACACGTTCCATCTCCCACTCCTGCATGTAATAAATTATCAAAATTGGTAAACACCATCATTATACTATCTCCAAAATTGGTTTACATTTATTTTTCTGAAAAATATTCTAGGAAAAAATATCCTATTAATCTTAATGAAGAGAGCATCTTCCTTAAAAAGCTCAAACGACGAGTGGAAAGAGCCCATTCATAATGAGAAGAACAGCTATATCTAAATAGTAGTTCTGCAGAAAACAGGATTTATAAATGAAAGACATTAAAAGACCGTCCTCTCATATCAGGAAGACGGTACATAGTTTATAATTTAATGGCTCGAATAACGTTTTCTCCGGCACCTATCTTTTTTTATTGTTGAGGGGTAAAGGTGACCAGCCTGCTGTTTTTTAAATCTGCAACCAGTATGTCTCCGTTTGGAAGAACAGTAATATCATGCGGGATTTTCATTGCTCCTTGACCAGACCCCCATTCACCAAACCGTTCTAAAATTACGCCTTGTTGATTCATGATGACAACTTGATTGGATCCTTTCCCTCCATTCTCATATAATTCATTCCCGCCGTCAGCAATATAAATCTTGCCATCTGAACCTGCATCAATACCAAAAGGCCGCCCCAGTTCGTCCTGGGTCCAGGTTTCTATATAATTCCCATCCTTCGCAAAAACCTGTACTCTCGCATTGCTCCGATCAGCTACATAGATGCGTCCATTTTCATCATGTGTGATACCGTGAGGAAGATGAAATTCCCCAGATTTCGTTCCCCTTTCATTACGTTCCCACTCAAGTTTTCCATTTTTATCAAACTTAACAATCCTGTTGTTACGGTACCCATCGCTGACCACGAAAGATCCGTCCTCCATAACGGTAACATCCGTCGGACGAGCAAACGTGTACGCATCCATTCCAGTAGGAAACCCCGGAAGAACGTTACGTATGCGGAGAGCAGATTCCATATAAAACGGGTAATCAGAACCAAATGTCCGTATCATTTCCCCACTAGAATTGAATTGAAAAACTTTGTTTTGGAGAATATCTGTAATCCAAACATTATCCTTGGAATCGATCTCAATTCCATGAGGAGACTGAAATATGTTTCTCCCCCATCTTTCCTTCACTTCCTTCGTCTTTCCGTCAAGTACGATAACAGCAGGTTCTTCTACTAAGGACTTGTCACCAAAAGAAGAGCTTCCCCGATGTAAGTAATAAATATCTCCCTTTGAGTTGACGGCAACTCCGCTGGCCTCTCCCGCAAGCTGTTTGTCGCTCTCTGTTCTCGGCCATAATACCTCGTTATCATAGAAAGAAGCAGCCTCTTTTGGTTCAATAGATCTTTTGTATATAGGTTCTATATTTCCCATTCCCCACCATAGGAAAACGGCACATATAGAAATAACTAGAATGATAATGTATCTTTTCATTTTTTCTCCCCCTGTCTTTTCCCCTTACCTACTTTAGCGGGCCAAAGAGAATATTACGACAGGCTGCGGTTTTAATTTATCTAGGACCAGAGACGTAAAAAGAAGAGAGCGGATTCCTCTATTTCTAAGGAAACCGCTCTCTTCTTTATTTCACCGGCACCCGGCCAGTCACTTTCACCACTTTTCCCGTCTCACTCGCTTCCAGGGCGGACAGGATCACTTCTAATGATTTTCTACCTTCTTCCCCGGTAATCAAAGGTTCACGATCATGAAGGATGGAGTCAATGAAATGATCGATTACATGGGTCGTCGTCTGACCGCCTTCCTCATTCGTCTGGATTTTATCCAGTTCGAAGTTCAGGACTTCTCCGGTCTTGTAGCGGATTCGGAAGGAATAGTCCGGGTCGTTCTCAAGCTCCATGACCCCTTTCTCGCCGTATAAGACGGTAGCATTGTCCCCGCCGGCAACGTAGGACCAGCTGGCAGTCAGTGTCCCGATGATACCACTGTCCATCTTCAGGATACAGACGGCGTTATCATCCACCTCGGTGTTCTCTTTGGCAGTCGTCTGGACGAATGCACTTATTTCATCGACTTCACCGAGCAGGTAGCGGATCAGGTCCGCTTTATGGACGCCGAGGTCCCCCATCGCGCCGACGAACGCTTTCTCTTTATCGAAGAACCAGCTGTCTGCGCCGTCGATGCTCCAATTTTCCGGACCGCCGTGGCCGAAGGTCGTCCGGAAGCTGTAGATTCTGCCGAGCTCTCCGTCCTCAAGCATCTGCTTCGCTTTCTGGTGCGAAGCGACGAAGCGCTGGTTATGAGCGACCATCAGCTTCTTCCCGTTTGCTTCGGCAGCGGTGATCATCGCCTGTGCTTCCTCGCTGGATACAGCCATCGGCTTTTCACAGAGGACATGCTTCTTCGCTTCCAGGGCAGCAATGGTTACAGGGGCATGCAGAGCATTCGGGAGGCAGACGCTGACTGCATCTATATCCGCCCGCTTCAACAGTTCTCTGTAATCGAAGAACGCCTCGGCGCCGTATGATTCTGCTACAGCCAGCGCCCGGTCGTTGATGACATCACAGACCGCAGCGATTTCTACATTCGGATTCTTTTTATATTCCGGCAGGTGGCGCTTTTGTGCAATACTGCCGCAGCCGATGACTCCAACTCTGATCTTATTCATGATTGATTCATCCTTTCACTCATTTGATAACTATCTTCACGGAGCGGCGACGGAGTCACCGTACTTGTAAGATCCACCTTCTTTCCGGAATCAGAAGAAGTATGGAAGGCATGCATCGCTTCCAGGACATGATAGGCAAGAGACCCATGCGTTCGGAACGGCGTCCCGTGCTTGATCGCCTCCGCCATATCGGCAAGACCGATTCCGCGGCTGTTCTCTGAATAGACCGATGGAACGGAGACTTCCTGCCAGACATCTTCCCCTCGTTTCTTATAGGAAACAGGGCCCCCGAACGTGTTCGGGTCCGGCACTTTCAAAGCCCCTTCTGTTCCGTAAAGCTCGATCAGCGAGCCTTCCGCCGGTGCTGCATCGAAGCTCATCGTTAAGGTGACAAGAGCCCCCTGTTCCATTTCGAGGATACCGGAATAGTGGGTCGGGGTTTCGACAGAAAGGACTGTCCCCTCCTTCGGACCACTTGCAATTGGACGTTCCGCGGGGCTTGTCGTCGCGACAGCCATGATGGACTTAATCGGACCGAGCAGCTGGATAAGGGCAGTCAAATAGTAAGGTCCCATATCAAACAGCGGCCCTCCTCCTTTCTGGTAAAAGAACTCCGGATGGTGGTGCCAGCGTTCCGGGCCAAGATTCATCATGAAAGCGAGGCCGGACAATGGAATACCGATTGCTCCTTTCTCCATAAGCCCCTGACAAGTCTGGAGGCCTGCACCTAGGAACGTATCCGGAGCGACACCCACCTTCAAATTCTGTTTTTCCGCAAAGGCGAGGATTTCTCTTCCGTCTTCCAATGTGACGGCAAGGGGCTTTTCGCTGTAAACGTGCTTCCCGTTTCGAAGCGCTCCCATCGTAATTTCCTTATGAACGAGCGGCGGTGTCAGATTGATGACGACGTCGACCGCTTCGTCCTCCAACAGCTCCGTTACCGTGAGGGCGCGCTCGACGCCGTAAGCCTCTGCTTTCTCACGAGCGCGGTCCAGATCGACATCGGCACAAGCGATGATATCGAAGCTCGCAAATTCCTGACTATTTTTCAAATAAATATCGCTGATCGTTCCACAACCGATTATTCCTGCGCGAATTGTCATTTCTTCCACCTCTTCTTTCTCTCTATTATTCTTTCACGGCCCCGCCGGCAAGTCCCTTCACGACTTTCTCCTGAGAGAATAAGTACACGATCAGGATGGGAAGACTGGCAAGGGTAAGGGCTGCCATCAAGCCTGGGACGTTGACAGAGAATTCTCCTTTAAAGTCTTGGAGACCAAGCGGGAGCGTCATGTTCTCAGGACTTGAGATCAGCACAAGGGCAAAGATGAACTCATTCCATAAGTGGATGAAGTTGTAGATCAGCACCGTCATCAATGCCGGAGTCAGCATCGGCAGGATCACCCGCCAGAACACGCCGAAGTGGGTACACCCATCCATCTTCGCTGCTTCTTCGAGCGATTTCGGAATTTCCTGCATGAATTGGGTCAGGATGAAGATAGATATCGGCAGACTAAAGGCGATATACGGTCCGAGCAGCGCCCAGATCGTATCATATAGGCCGATGTTTTCCGTAAACTTGAAAATCGGGATCAGCGTCGCATGGATCGGCAGCATCATCCCGGAGATGAAAAGCAGGAACAGAACGCGGTTGAATTTGAATTTCATCCGGCTCAGCGGATAACTCGCGAGTGCTGCAATGAACATGACGATGCCGACAGCAAGCACGGAAATCAGAATACTGTTGAAGAAGTAACGGGTCAGCCCCATTTCGAACACGGCGGCGAAGTTCTCTAAGTTGAAGGAAGAAAAGAAGGCAAACGGCTTTTCAAAGAAATCGGCCTGCGTCTTCAATGCCGTCGAAATCATATACAGGAACGGAAAGCCGGTGAAGACGAGCAGAAGAATGGCAAAGACATATAACGGAATGCGCTTGAAAGTCGCTGTCATAGCAGTGCTCCTTTCTTTTTACGATAGAAATCAAGCATCTGAATGATGATGGTCACAATCAAAGCGATGAAAAACATCAGGAAGGCGATCGCACTCGCATACCCCATATTGAAATTGACGAAAGCCTGTTTGAACATATAGGTGCCCATCAGCTCGGTCCCATGGTTCGGGCCGCCGCCTGTCATGATATAGAAGATATCAAACGCCTTCAGGGAACCGACGATAGCGAGAATAGAGCTGCTCACAATAGTCGGCATCAGCATCGGCAGCGTGATATGGATGAACTTATGTAAAGCGTTCGCTCCGTCCATCTTGGCTGCTTCATACAGGTCTTCCGGAATACCGACGATCGCCGCTTTGAAGAGAATCATATAGAAAGGGGCGAACTGCCAGACGACAACAAGCAGGACGGCGAACATGGCGGTGTCAGCTTGACTGAGCCAGGCGACGTTTTCTACACCGAAGAGGGACACGATATTATTGACGATACCGTTAATCGGATCGAACATGAGCACCCACAAGAGACCGATGGCGACCGTCGACATGAGGAAAGGAAAGAAGTAAACGCTGCTCATGAAGCGGATGCCTTTGACCGGAGCAAACAGCATCAAAGCCATTAACAGACCGAGTGGAATTTGGACGAATACGGAAACGAGAACGACCCACGTATTATTCGTCAACGACGTCCAGAACACCGGATCCTGGAACAGCTGTACATAGTTCTGCAAACCGACGAACACCATCTCACTCATACCGTCCCATTCATACAAACTATATTGGAAAGTAGAAAAAATCGGATAAAGGACGTAGACGGCATAAACGATGAAGGCTGGTGCGATAAACAACAGGATGGTCATCATATCCCTGGACTTGACGTTTTTCGTCTTTTCTTTCGTTCGCGAAGCTGCTTTTGATTTGGCTCGTGCCACTTTGTTCACATGTGTTTCCACAAGATCCCTCCTTTTTAATAGAAGGAAAGGGGGAAGCCCCCCTTCCTCCTTTTATTCCAGTACTTCCTTCGCTTTCGCTTCCATCTTCTCTGCCGCTTCTTCCGGCGTCATCTCCAGTCCGAAAACAGCCTGGGTCGTATCTTTATGAAGCTCGGCAAGCTCTGGAGGAAGAGTTTGGTCGTAAGGCATCTGCAGGTGGGTCGCGCCTTCCACTACTTCATGGAATTTCTTCGTGAATTCATCATTCGGAACCACTCCATTGATGGAAGTAAGGGAACCGGTGCGGTCCGCGTATGCCTGTGCCGTTTCTTCACTTGTCAGTTCCTGAATTAATTCTGTAGCAAGATCCGGGTGTTCAGAGCTTTCTGATACCGACCATACAGGACTTGCGGAAGCTCCTAGATCCGTGACGGATCCTTTGCCGCCTTCCACTTCCGGAAAGACGAAGAAGTCGAGCTTCTCTTCGAATTCAGGTGCTTCCATACGGACATTGTTCAGGAAGGAAATCGTCATATCCATCATGGCCGCCTGACCGGAATACAAAAGCTGACGTCCTGTACCTTCGTCGTAAGGTACTCCGTTAAAGCCTTCATTAAAGGCATCGTTCTTCACCATTTCCTGTATGTACGTTCCCGCTTGTACATACCCCTCATCGTCGAACCCTTTCCCTTCTCTATGGAAAGCGCTGTCAAAAAGATCCGTACCCGCTTCTCTGCTTGCGAAGTTCATGAGGTAGTATGCGCCTGGCCATTTTGTCTTGTTGGCAAGGGCGATTGGAATGATGTCGTTCTCATTGAGCGTATCGTTGATTTCAAGCCATTCCTGGTATGTCTTCGGCTCTTCCAATCCATATTTATCAAAGATTTCTTTGTTGTAGAAAACGACGTCGATGGAGAGCCCAAGTGGCAGGCCGTACACTTTGTCCTCGTACATCGAATTCTGAAGCGCCAATTCATTAAAGTGGGACTTGTCGACGTCCTCGGTTACATCCAGCACTTTTCCTTGATCAACGAATTGTTTCAGCCAGCCGCCGCCCCAGCTGTTGAATACATCAGGCGGGTTGCCGCCGGACATGGCAACAGACAGCTTCTGCTTATACGCATCGTTTGGAATCCGAAGGACTTTAACCTCGACATCCGGGTGCTTCTCCTCAAAGCGCTCGACTGCTTCTTCATACACCTTCTCCTTCTCGCCGGGATCGATGTGCCAGAACTCAAGCACCTTCTTCTCGCTTCCTCCTGCAGAATTGGAAGAACCGCTGCACGCAGTCAGAATCAAAACCAAGAACAACATCATTAACATCGCCAGTTTCTTCAATAGAACCGCTCCTTTATAATGATTTGATCAAACGGATGTCACGTTTTGTTTCTGCAGGTACTGGAAACTTTCCGCAATGCTATCAAGCGGGGACTGCTTCGATTGATCCTGTTCTACGATCCACCATTCCACCCCGTTCTTTCCGCCGAGTTCAAGCACGCGCTCGATATCGACACCGCCTGTTCCAAGCTCTGCGAAGAACTGCTCTCCATCTGTCGTCATATCCTTCAAGTGGACGAGTGGCGTCCGACCCTGGTAATTCTCGAGCCATTTGGCTGGTGATTCTCCCGCTTTCGTCAGCCAGTAAATATCGAACTCCGCCTTCACCCACTCCGGATTCGTCTCTTTCAAAATATAGGCAAGCGGTGTCGTACCGTCCTCCCATGCTTCAAGCTCGAAGTCGTGGTTGTGATAGGAAAGCGTGATGCCTGCTGCATGAGCTTTCTCCCCTGCTTTATTCAACACGCTTACCAAATGCTCGTAATGTTCCTTCGTCCGCTGCTCCGGAAGCAGGTATGGGCAGACGATATGCTTGCTTCCAAGGATTTTCTGCTCTTCGATGACGCCGTCGATTCCCTCTTCCAGTACGTCGAGCGGAATATGACTGGATGCCGCCTTCAACCCGAGAAGGTCGAGCGTTTCCCGCACTTCTTCTGCCTGCAGGCCGCCGAGCCCGGCAAGCTCCACCCCGTCATAACCGAGGTCCGCCACTTGCTTCAGCACCCCCTTGAAATCTTTTTCACTTTCATTACGCAAGGTGAACATTTGTACAGCTACTGGAATCTTTGTCATTTGATACACTCCTTTATTTTGTTAATGTAAACGATTACAAAAAGGTTTTTAAAAAAGGATGATGATAGCTCACCCCGTTTGTAATCGATTACATTTTACTAACCAATGATATTACAGCGGGACTACCTTCTTTTGCTGCTTCGCCCCGCACGACTCACGGATCACCAATTCATCCGACAATAGATGCTCCATCTTCGTGACTTCTTCCCCGTTCAGCTTCTTCAACAGAAGCTCCATCGCCCGTTTCCCCATATCGAAAAACGGCTGCGCAATGGTTGTCAGAGGCGGATTGTACATGGATGCAAACTGGATATTGTCAAACCCGACAACTGCCAGGTCTTCCGGTACCTTCCACTCAACAGCAGACGCTGCATTGATCGCTCCAATCGCCATGTCGTCACTTGCTGCAAAGACAGCAGTCGGACGTTCGGCTTGGGAAAGTAAGGACGTCATATGTTCATACCCGGATTCATAGGTGAAGTCCCCTTCCCGGACGAACCGTTCATCGACGCCGAGGCCGTGCTCGATCATCGCCTGACGATAGCCTTCGTAACGAAGCTCGGACAGCGGCATGCGAAGCGGCCCTGAAATACAGGCAATTCGTTTATGGCCGAGGCGGATGAGATGCTCGGTTGCTTTCCAGCCACTCTTTTTGTTATCGATCGACACAAACGGTATGTTCGAAGATGCCAAATGAGCGGTCGCAAGCACGATTGGAAACTCGTTTGAAATTTCCAGCATCAGACGCTCCTCCATTTTAGGAGACAGCATGATCATCCCGTCTACCTGCCGCTGCTTCAAGTGTTCGACAGATCCATACTCGCTGCCGAACTGGTTGTTGGTATTGCGGAGCAGGACACGATATCCGTGGACAGACGCTTCTTCCTCAATACCGCCGACGATTTCTGCAAACACCGTGTTACGGATGTTCGGCACAAGGACGAGAATCGTATTCGTCTCCGTGCGTCGGAAATGCCTGGCCAGCATATTCGGCTCATAATTCAACTGCTCAATCGCTTGGTCCACTTTCGCTTTCGTCACCGGCTTTACCGCTTCGGGATTGCGCAGCACGCGCGATACCGTTGCCGTTGAAACACCGGCAAGTTTCGCTACATCACTCATCTTCGCCATAAGTAAGCTCCTGTTCCTGTGTCAAAATGTAATCGATTACAAACAGTGTAAGCGATTCGTTTTGGAAATGCAATACTATCCGGAAAATATTCTGAATTTTTAAAATGGATGTCGGGATTTTTCTTCCTCCATAAAAAAAGCCCGCTGAATGCGGACTTATTCCAACATATCAAGCAGCTGATTCGTCTCTTCGGCGTTCAGCTCGTACGCCTCCGACTCGTGTCCTGCATAGGTCAGCCGACTGCTCTCTCCATCCATCTTCCATTGCAGGCCGTTCGTTTCCCCGTTTTCATAGCGGACAAGCAGGTCATAGTCCGGTTTCGTTCCGTTCACGTCGATGTCCTGTTTGACGGCGACGGTCTCTTCCGTAATTTTCTCGAATCTGGAAACTGTCTCCTTCTGATCGAGTACCGTGAAATGATTTTCGTTCAAGCCGCCATAGCCTCTTGACTCCGACACGTCAATCGATGACACATCATCGAGCAGTGTCAACTTTTTCTCCGACGATTGACAGGCGATTAACGTGAGTAATAGGCAAAAAATTCCTACACCTTTCTTCATGATTCCCCTCCTGAACCGCTTCCCCATTGATCCATTGCCAGGAAAAACAGGGCCAGCATAATATTTAAAACCGCAAGCATGGCATAATGCGTCCCTTCCATCCACCCGAGGGAATAGAACAGGGGGAAGACCATCGTCTCCACCCCGAACAGACAGAGCAGGAAGCCGAATCTTTTTGCGAGCTTAGGCTCGTCTTTCGGATGGAAGGTGGTATGATAGCCGGCGATAAATGCAGTCTTTCCTTTCTTTGCGACAGATAAGCCGGTCCCACAGAGAAGAAGACCGATCAGCACAAGGAAGAATGAAATCCAAAACATCTTCTGCCCCCTTACGTCCAGTAATGCTTTTCAAAATAGGCGATGAGCTCCGCCTTCCCGCCGTTTTCTGCGTGAAGCTTATGTAATAGATCGTGATTGTGGGTATGGGTGACACCCGTTTCCCGGACTTCTTCATACAGGGAGAAAAACGGCAGTTTTTTCTCCCTGGCAATCGCCAGTTCCCGTTCCACGTCATAGGCAACTTTACGAAATCTTACATCCGCTATTCCATCTTCATCGATTTCAAGGAGGGCATACTGTGCCCTGAGGTCCCCGTTCAGTTTTCCCCATTTAAAAAAAGGCTGGCCGACGGTGCCGGGATTGATAATCAACTGTCCATTTGTACTGTAGCGCAGAAGCGGGTGATGGGTGTGCGCGTAAATCGCGACATCATGGCCATCGTCAAATAAGCGGTCAAACCCTTCCTGAGGATGGGAGGGCCACAGGTCTCCTCCGTAGTTCTTATCCGGCAGGTGGTGGCTCAGGCGGATATGCAGCTTGTTGACCTGTTTCGTCTGGACAAGCGGCAGCGTTTTTATCCGATCGATGTAGGAAGGATTCAATCTTTCACAAAGGTATTTCGTGAGTCGTGTAACGTAAAGATCCGTAGCATTCCCGATGTCTATATCTTTCTTCAAGACGTCGAGGAAGCCATCCTCCCAGTTGCCGCGGACATAGGCGGAAGTGCGTACCTGATCCAACTGCTCGAATAAGTCATCCGCTCCCGGGCCGGGCATGATCAAATCTCCTAGAAACCAATAGTCTGTTACCCCTTGCCGTTTCGCGTCCTGCAGCACCGCCTCAAGGGCGGTTCCGTTGCCATGGACATCGGCAAGCAACGCAATGATAGGCATAACGCTTCCTCCTAATCTATTCTCTTTTGAACTGCTGCGGCGAGTGCTTCTGCTTTCCGGGAACCGATCACCACGACTTCTCCCGATTTCAGTGTCAGCTCTACGCCTTCCCTGCCGCCGGTATTATAGAGCTTTTCTCCCGAAAAATTGACCCGGATACCCCATCCCCCGAAACGGACGAGGGACCGGACACGGATGGAAGAGACCTTTTCAATATCCGCATGTAGAAACTTCCGATATCTCAAGTGGAAGGGAAACAGTTTGACATACACGCCGTCGTCCCGGACCTGTGTCGTCATATTCACCTTTAAAGAAAACAAAGGAAGGAGGATTCCAAAAACTACCCAGGCAAGAATCAACCCGGAATCTGTCATCGGCTGATCTCCTAATGGAACACCCAACAAAATCTGCTGGATGAATGCATACCAAAAAATACCGGTAACCGTCCCGATTATCACGAAAAAGAACCACCTGCCGGGCCATTGTACTTCTTCATAGACGGAGTTCTTCTGTTTACCGTCCACCCATTAACCTCCAACACGTCCATTCCTTCATAAAATTTCCCCTTCCCCATTATGTACAAAGAGAACAAAACGTTCCCCATTTCTATATTTTAACAAACCCCATGTAATCTTTACATTCATAATATAGAATGTAAAGATCGCATGGGGGATTTCTGGTTATCTAATAACGTCCCGGTACTCAACGTTAAGAGCCTCGGCAATCAATTTAAGATCGATATTATTCCCCTCGTACCTATCAAAATCAGACGTTTCAATAGCATCGAGCTGATCGACGGTCAAATTTGACTTATCAGCAAGCTCCTTCTGGGTCATTCCTTGTTGCTCACGGATCTCCGCTATGCGGGTATATAGAAATCCTTCAATGTTTTTACTCATGACACACCCCTCCTTTCTTACTTCTTATCTTAAACAAAATGAAGAAAAAAGAAAAAGATTCCCTGTTTCATCACCAACTATTTGGAACGACGGAAGATGAGACAGTCATCCATTAATTCTGCTCCGTAGTAGCCGGCTGCAAGCAGCTCCTTCTGCGCAGTGAGATCCGCTCTTTGCACGACCTTCTCCCGTTCGTCCTCCCATTCCCATACGCCTGACACCGGGCGGTACAGGATATAACGGAGCATACCGGCGTACTTCTCTTTCAGACGGACAATCGCCATGCCTTGGGCAAGTTTGTCCTTCAGGCTGCTTATGTTCCGCGGATGAACCGTGCACAAGAGATGCGCTTTGTCGGTATCCTCTTCCTGAAAGGCCTGCATGATCCATGCCCCCATCCGTTTCTGGAGCCGGTTCCCGCGATAATCCGGCCGGACACAGGAAATTTCCTGATGAACGACAAGGTCCCACTCTTCTTCCGGAAGGCCGATATCCATGCCGAGGTTTTCCGGATCCGGACCTGGGTACCATAGTGCCCGAAAGGCGATCAGTTCCTCCTCGACAAAGACACCGATCAACAGCCCGGCTCCTTCTAAAATGGTGTTAAATTCCTGTTTCGAGAGCGGTTGGAGCGTGTCTTTTTCCTGAACCTGCGCTTCGACGATCATCTGCATGTGGAGCAGATCCTCAATATCTTCGGCTCCTAAACGCCGCACATGATAAACGGATACTCTGCCTGTCGGGTGGTGGATGATTTCTCCATGTGCTTTCATGATGATCCCTCATTTCCTGATGCTTGTGAATCGTTCTTTATACAGGGTGATCGTTTCGATGTAGTCACCGTCCGGCTCATAGCCGATTCCTGGTCTGTCGGGAACGTGGATGATCCCATCCTTCATTTCAACCGCTGGAGAAATGATGTCCCTCTCCCAATAATGAGAGGATGGAGCCGTATCTCCGGGATATGTAAATCCCTCAAGCGAGGTGATCGCTATGTTGTGCGCCCGGCCGATTCCCGTTTCCAGCATACCACCGCACCACATTGGAATGTTTTTCTCCATGCACAGATCATGGATGGCGAGCGTTTCCGTCAGACCTCCGACACGACCTACTTTCAAGTTGACAATTCGGCAGCTGTCGAGCTCCACCGCTTTCCTGACGTCCTCTTTCGTATGCAGGCTTTCATCCAAGCAGATCGGTGTCTGCAAATGCTTCTGCAGCTTGGCGTGATCGATGATATCGTTATGGTCGAGCGGCTGTTCAATCATCATCAGTCCAAAACGATCAAACTTCTTCAAGTGATCGATGTCCTCCAATGTATAAGCACAGTTGGCATCCGCCATCAGCTCGATGTCGGGGAAAGTTTCCCGTATCGCTTCCAACACGTCCATGTCCCAGCCCGGTTTCACTTTCACCTTGATCCGTTTATATCCTGCATCAATGAAGTCCCGCACCTTTTCAAGCAGGGCTTCCTTCGTTACTGTGATTCCAATGCTGACACCGACATCAATTTCCTTCTTGGTGCCACCAAGTACCTCACTCAATGTACGCCCTTCTTCCTTCGCATAAGCGTCCCAGACAGCCTGTTCGACGGCTGCCTTTGCATTGAAGTTCCCCCGGATCGACCGGAAACGTTCTGCAACCTCTGACGGATGGTCCAGCGCTTCCTCCAGCACCAACGGGAAAAGGAAATCCTTCATGATCGGCAGATTGGTCCCGATTGTTTCTTCATTATAGATCGGCTCCTTGATGGATACCGATTCCGCCCATCCGGAATACCCACTGTCCGTCTTTGCTTCAATAATAAGGACGTCCTTATCGTATTCCGTTCCCACACTCGTCGTAAACGGGTGGAGGAGATCCATTTTTATGTGTCTTAGTATGATTTCGTTGATTTTCATGTCATTTCCCCTCCCAGGTGACGTGGTCCGCTTCCAGAAGCAGCGCCTCCAAAATGTCGACTCCGGTGAAGAGCGCGGATGTATCGAAAGTCATTTTCGGATGATGAAGTCCCGGCTCAAGTCCACATCCAAGACCGATCATCGTCGCCGGCAGCCCTTTTTGGTGATGCGTGTAAAAGTGGAAGTCCTCTGCCCCCGGAGAAACACACGGCGGGACGACAGCATCATCCGAGACAGCCACTCCGATCGCCTTTTCAGCAAGTGCCACCGCTTGTTCGTGCTTGACTGCAGCAGGGGAAAATTCCACCCACTCCCATTCGATGTCTGTCTTTGTGTCCAAAGCCACCTGTCTCATAAGCGTCTCCGCCTGTTTCATGATGTCATCCAAAGTCCCTGTCTCCGCTGCCCGTGCATCGAACGTGAGACGGGCTTTTTCAGGAATGGCATTGGATGCTTCTCCAGCATGGAACTCCGTCACTTTGAACGAATACGGACGGTCGATGTGAACCTGCTTCAACGCTTCCAATAGTCTGGTTCCAGCTTCGATCGGGTTATTCGCAAATTCCGGACGGGCGGCATGGGCAGGAACACCACGTACGACGGCTTTCAGTGTGACGATCGATCCGTGGAGAATAACGGGCGCCGCCTTTTTGTTCGGTACTTCCTTCGCCGGGCGGAGGTGAATCCCTCCAAGAAACCGGACGTCATCCAGAGCTCCTCCCTTGAGCATCTGCAGGGCACCGGCCGCAATTTCCTCTGCGGGTTGAAAAATAAACCGCAGGGTATGATGGTAAGAATGCCCCGACTCCACAGCTCTTAAAGCGGTGTGCAGCACCATCGTACTGTGGGCGTCATGGCCGCAAGCGTGGTTCGGCCTCACTTCCCCGTCCACTTCCTGGAGCAGTGCATCCATATCGGCACGCAGGGCGATCACGGCATTCGTTTCCCCGCTTAACTCAGCATAAAAACCGTGATGGTCCGGAAATGTACGGAGGGCAAAACCAGCCGCCTCAAGCCTTCCCCTCAGATAGGCGGAAGTATTCTGCTCTTTTCCACTAGGCTCTGCAAGCTTATGCAAATCTTCATAGGTTCGTAGAATATCTTCGTGTTGCAATGGTGAGTCCTCCCTCTATGGTTAGAAAATCAAGTGAGCGATGCCGACGACAATCGGCAGCGTAATCAACGTTCGTAGCAGGAAAATAAACACAAGGTCCTTGAAGGAAACCGGAAGTTTCGATCCAAGCAGCAAGCCCCCCATTTCCGACAAGTAAACAAGTTGCGTAACAGATACGCTTGCAATGATAAAGCGCGTCATTTCACTTTCTATCCCGCTTCCGATGACAGCCGGCAGAAACATATCTGCAAAACCGACGACCATCGTCTGACCGGCTGCCTCTGCTTCCGGCACCTGCATCAGCATAAGCAGCCATTCGAACGGCTTGCCGATGATGGTGAAAAAGGAAGTGAATTCTGCTATGACGACAGCGACCGTTCCAATCGCCATGACGACAGGAAGGACGCCGATCCACATATCCAGCACGTTCTGCATTCCCTCTTTCAGTGTCGCTTTCACACCGCCGCCGCTTCTCGCCTTCCTGAGCGCCTGAGTCGTTCCCCAGCGGAACAGCGAAGTCCCCGACGGAATCGCTTCTTCGGTCTTTCTTGTCGTTCCCTCATAGACGTCATCCTTCTTCCAGGACAACGGAGGAATACGAGGCATAATCAAAGCAGCAGCAAGCCCTGCTATGATGATCGTGGCGTAATAAGGCAGGAAATAGCTCTCCATTTCCAGGTAACTGATGACGACAATCGTGAATGTGATCGAGACAATGGAGAACGTCGTCGCGACGACACCTGCTTCTCTTTTTGTGTAATACCCTTCTTCATACTGCTTCGATGTCAACAGGACACCGATGGTCCCGTCCCCGACCCAGGAAGCGAGACAGTCCAACGAGGAACGCCCGGGAAGAGTGAACAGAGGACGCATCACTTTACGAAGCAGCGCTCCGACGAATTCAAGCAGACCGAAATTCCGCAGCAATGGAAGCAGAAAACCTGCCAATAGAAAGGTCGTGAACAGAACAGGCAAAAGGTCGAACAACAGCATTCCGCCTGTCACGTCGGACGTCAGAAAATCGGGCCCCAGCGTAAGAAGAGCCATCCAGGCAAAGATCATCCCGAGAACCCTCGTCATCACCCAGTTTTTACGGACATAAAACAGGGCCTTCCAATAGGTGGATTCCATGATCCATTTCGGCTTCCACAAATAAGCGGCGAGCGATCCAATGACAGAGATCGTTATCGCCAGCACCGTCAGGACAGGTATTGTGCCGGCAAACCCTTCATTCAGCCCATTCGCAAGGAAAGCGACGGGAATCGTGATCCCATCCTCCGTCTGAATCGGCACCATAAAAAACAACAGCCCCAACAGGGACGGAAGAATGAATGCCGCGTAATCCTTGGCAGAAAACCTCTTTTTCTCACGTTCGACATGCTTCCACTGTTCCTGCATCCCTTCCACTCCTCTTCATTCTAAAAATAGATTCTGTTCAGCATAGAGCTGTTCCATTCGCTGCTGACGCTCGCGCATTTCGTTTCCGCCTTCTTCCATAACCGCTTCGATCAGCATTTCCGATATGCTTACGGCTCCCGCGATGGAGTGATAATCCGATTCCATCCGCTCTTCTGTCGTCACCGTGATGTCTGCTGATCGGGCAGGCGGGGCGAGCGCTTTGTTCGTAAGTACGAGCACCACCGCCCCTTGCTTCTTGCTTCTTCCGCCAACAACATCCCTTCTTTTCGGTATCTTGGAAAAGAAAATAATACAAGAAGGGAATTCTCCCGAATATCACCTATATCTTCTGCTGCCACGCCGTCAGGACCGGATAAGGACACTCTGCTTCTCAACATCCTAAGCGCCGCGTAGAACCAGTAACCCACAGCATAGGAGCTGCCGAAACCTGCGATATGGACTTGTTCGGCTGCGATTAAAGCATCGACCGCCTGCTTCAACTGCCCTCGATCCAGCTGTTCCAGTAATTGACCGAACACATGCCTTTCTTTCTCCGCAACGTCAGAAAAAACATCGTATGCCGGGGAATGCTCCCGTACGCTCTGCTTCTGCATGAGAAACTCCTCTCTGATTGCCTCCTGAAGATGAGAAAAGCCGCGAAACCCAAGGACGTTGGAAAGTCGAATGACCGTCGTTTCACTCACTCCCGCCAGCCTGCCAAGCCGGGACGCGGTTGCAAGCGCGCTTTCTTCCCGGTGATCGATCATATAAGCCGCCACCTTTTTTTGACCTGGTGATAAGGAGGAATAAACACCTTTGATCGTTTCCAGCACCGATTCTTCCATCCTTTTCCCTCCTTTATTCTCGATGAAGGATTTCCTTCTTTTTTATAAATGTACCGCATCTAATCCTTCCTTACAATCATTTGTTTGAAAATTACGAAATAATCATCCCCCGCTCGCGTATTGTATAAATATTCAAACAGGTGTATGATAACTGGAAAAAGAAAGTTGGGGACAGATCTTGAAACAAACACTGCAATCCGCCAAACTCTCTGACTACTTACAAGAGTCAGAGGTGGTAGATTATAATCATCCCTCGATCGTAAAACTATCGGAACAGCTATTTGACAAAAAGCAGACAGATATAGAGAAAGCAGAAGCGGCATTCACCTTCGTGCGCGATGAAATCGCTCATTCCTGGGATATTCAGAGTACGGCAGTTACCCGTACGGCATCTGAAGTATGGAAGGAGAAAGAGGGCATCTGTTATGCGAAATCAAATCTACTGGCGGCTCTGCTTAGAAGCGAAGGGATTCCCACAGGCTTCTGCTATCAGCGGCTGATGCTTTTCGACAAGCCGGAGAAAGGCTACTGCATCCATGCACTGAACAGCGTCTATCTCAAGACGTTGGAGCGTTGGATAAGAGTCGACGCCCGCGGGAATAAGCCGGGTGTTCACGCCTTATTCTCCACGACAGAAGAACACCTTGCTTTTCAGACGGAGGAGGACAAGGGAGAAAAAGATTATCCGGTTATTTATACCCAACCGAACGAAAAGACGATGCAGGTGCTGCAGACGCATACGGATGCTCTCCACATGTACTTACACCATCTTCCCGACGACTTATGAAAAAACCGATGATATTATTACCCGCAACCATACGGGGACATTGGAGGAAACGTTGGATTCTACAGCCGCTGCTTTAGCGAACGGGGAAGAAGCATGTTCGCTCATGAAGAAGAACATGCAGTTGTACCGTTCTGTCGGATTCGTCCTTTATGAAGAGATATTGTGTATGAACCAAACGGAAGCAACATCAAGGGGCATCCTTGAAAATAAAACGATGACTTTAAAGAAACGAGGGGTTTCCATGCAGCAAATCGTTCATACGTGGGTACCTCATAAAGAGCTCACCCATTACATCGCTATCGATCAATGGAAACAGGACTTGGACAGGCTGGGGTTGACGTTTTATTTATGTAAGAAAGACAGCTATTACGGAACAGAATTTGATGACAAAACAGCCACATTCCTCTTTGATTCACCGGTTGCTGTCCGTTATTCGGATGAAGGAATGAGAACAGATTTGATCGATGCTCCCTTCGTTGACAAGGAAGGAGTGGCGCGGGATCGCGTCTGGCCGTACTTCATCGTGGAACATGCGCATTTCACAGATTGGCAGAAGCAGTACGGAACCATCGGAGACGGTTCCGATGTGGTCTGTTACGGTTTGACAGAGCAGCATTATCTCATTGAAGTCATCAGCTATACCCCGCCTGTGGTAACGATAGGAAGGAAAGAACCAGAGTAAAAGGTCGTATCATAAGAGATACGACCTTTTTTTAATAGAGGAGCTTCTCATAACTTCCACGGACCGCCAAAACGATACCCATCGTTTTGTTGAACAACTCACCTTCCTCTTCTGTCAAAGATTCATGTTTAACTACCTTCAAAAGCTGCATTCTGTAATGAATAAGAAATACAACGTTCACAAAATGTTCACTTACGAAGCGTCCTTTATTCCCGCTATAATGCAGAAATAACCAAACGAAAGGATGTTATCTTTATGCCCACAAATAAAAAAGAAAGCCTGCAATTCGGCTTCTTGATGTGTTTCGGTATGGTCTTAGTCATGACGATATACAACTTCTATCTTCACGGAACGATCCATGAGATGACCTTCATGGAAGGAGTGCTTAACTTCCTGATTGCGTTTATCGTCGCCTTCATTCTTGATTTATTCATCGTCGGACCGACCGCTAAGAAAGTCGCCTTCAAGCTGACGGCTCGTACATCGAAGAAGCTTTACAAGATCCTGGCAATTTCCATAAGCATGGTCATCGGCATGGCGGCACTTATGTCGATGTTCGGACTAGTGACAATGAGCCTTCACAGCGGCTTCCACGTAGAAACGGTCGTTACTGATTACCTGACTATCTTCGGTTCGAATTTCATCCTGGCGCTCCCTTTGCAGCTTGTCGTCATGGGACCGCTTGTACGCTTCCTTTTCACAAAGTTCATTCAATCACCAGGGGCAGCTTCCGCAACCGTATAGAAAACGAAAAAACCATCTCTCCTTTCATAGGGAGAGATGGTTTTTTATAAACCGTTTCAATCCACCTTCATCCTGCCGTCCCGCAAGTACTTTTGAATTTTGCGCATGGCGGACGACTGGCTGATCCCGAGACTCTCCGCCACCTTATAACTCGATCCATACTGATCATAGGCTTCAGCGACGAGGAACCTTTCCAGCTGCTCAAGCTTCTCAGGAAGCGTCACCGCCTGAGCAATCGAACCTGTCTTGATCATCGACGGAAGCTGATCCATCGTGATTTCGTCGGAGTCTGTCGTAATCAGGAGGCGTTCGATCAAGTTCTCCAGTTCACGGACGTTGCCCGGCCAGTCGTATTCGTAGAACGCATGCAGAACGAGCGGGGACAGTTTCACATTCCTGTCATAAAGGGCATTGTACTTCTTTAGGAAATACATCGAGAGCGGGTAAATATCCGCTTCCCGGTCCCGGAGGGAGGGACATCGATCGGTACGACGTGAATACGGTAGAAAAGATCTTTCCGGAAAGTACCTGCTTTCACCCGCTCCTCCAAATTTTGATTTGTAGAGAAAAGGAAGCGGATGTCCACGTCGATGCGGCGATGCTTCGAGACGATTTGCTTCGTTTCCAATACGCGGAGCAGCTTTCCCTGGATGTCTATAGACATCTCGCCGATGGCATCCAGAAACAATGTGCATCCATCCGTCAGCTCGATCAACCCTTCGACGCCGTACTCAGGATTTCCGAATAACTCTGTCTCAAGCAGATGATCGGGAAGGTCCGCACAGTTCACTTCATAGAACTTTTGATTCCGGCGGCTGCTCAGCTTGTGAATTTTCGATGCCAGCAAATTCTTGCCGACACCCGTTTCCCCCTTCAAGAGGACAGTAGCTTCTGTGCCTGCGACTTTTGTCATCATACGCGTGACACGCTTCATCCACTTACTTTCCGTAATAAGGTCGGCCACTTCACCGGTCTTTTCATTCTGCTGTGTATTCAGCTGTTTCTCCAGCTGCTCCATACGGTTCTTTAATGTTGTGAAATCTGTTAAATCCCTTGAATAGCTGATCACTTTCGTCAATTCCCCCGTTACGGGGTCAAATACCGGCTGTGATTTCACGAGCAGGCGTCTTCCCTGCTTCGTTTCCTGCATCACTTCCACCGGGCACTCCTGCTTCATGACTTCGACAGTCGCAGAAGGGGTAAACAACTCTTCAGCAAGTTCATAAATATGTTTTCCAATTAATGCAGAAGAGGGAATGCCATAATTCTGTTCACAGGACTCATTGACATATAAAACCATCCCATTTTGGTCGGTGACAAAGATCTCATCAAAGGAATGTTCAACAATATCTTTAAACATTTGATAATCCTGTAATTTCAGAATATCCATGGTATCACCTTTATCCTTTTTACCAGTTTAACAATAGTACGTCACAAACAGCGCATGATTTTCTTCACTGTATCCTCTATGACGACGACGGTCTTTTCAATATCGCACCAATCTTCTTTCTTTTTGTACTCACCGGAGAGGATCGATGCGGAAACCACTACGGTTTTATCCATTTGATTCCATATATAAGTGTCATGAATCGAACTGCCGACGCTTTCTCTGTAATCGATTCCTCTATCGTTATAGCTTTCTTTCACTAGGGAGATAAGCGTCTCGCTGAACGCTACCGGCGGCAGAAAGGAAACGTCCTCCCAGACACTTTCAACCGCATCCTCTTCAGCGACGTTGCGGATTATTTCTTCGACGTGCACCATACGCTGCCTCAGCACTGCTTCGACCGGGTGTTTCACATCAAGAGAGAATGTAATGGAACAAGGAGAACGATCCGTTGCACCCGGCACCTTGTGAATCTTGCCGAACGTGACGATCGTTTCATCTTCCAAACCACTGATCCACTGCTTAATTCGTTTGACTGCTTTGACTGCCGTTACCAAAGGATCCTTCCGAGAAGAGACCGGCACCATCCCTTTGCAGCCGGGAAGACTGATGAATTCGACGGAGTGCCAAGAAGTTCCCTGTACGCTCGTGACGATATCAAAAGGCGCGGCTTCACCAGGCACCGGTTTTGGTCCGATATGTAAACTGATGAACGCCTCCACCTCTTCTACAGCCTTTTTTCTATGAAAATCGATCCGCACAGGTTCATCCAATCCTTTGCTGAAGATGCCGGGGACTGTCTCGCGTGGCACCATTGCCGGGTATGGCGTTTCCGTCTCATTCATGAAAAGAACAACTTCAAATGGTTGGGAGAGCTCCACTTCTTCCTTCAACGATTCCAGCACTTCCAGTCCTGCCAGCATGCTGAGCGCATCACAAAATGTTCCCGTCTTTCTTTCAAGATGAGAGCCGAGCACGATTGGTGCTTTGTCCGGATTGCTTCCTTCTATCCGGGCATGGATATTTCCTGAGTCGTCAATCCGCACCTTTCCACCGACTTCCCCTACCCATTTCATGAAGAGGACCCTTGCTTCGATCTCTTCATTCATTAAGGAAAGGCTGCTTGTCCCATCCTGCCGCACTTTGCCGATATCTGCCATCTCACCGAGGCGCTGCTTCAATCGTTCCAGCTTCACCGGCATCTCTCCTCTATTTATTTATAAGTAAACCCTTTCAAAAAAACAAGTTTTAATGTTGGATTCCGTCAGATACTACCCCACCTTTATCTCATCATATATAACATCCTTTAATTTACATAATTCGATAAAGGTTCGACATAAGTCAAAAATGACTTACGATATGTAATATTCCACTCATATTCCGTTTAATATGAGTGATTCACCTCTAAGATAGGTTCTGTAGGCAACGGTAAAAGTTATCATAGATGGAATGTTAAGTAACAGTTTTTATTTTCGAACATAGCATTGCGTATATAAGTAATTAATTATATAATAATATCCGAATTTAATGTGTACTCAAAGACACCAACGAATCTCAAAAAATCATTTGAAACTCGGCTTTCTATATCCAATAATTTAGTAAGCAGGAATAAATTATGAACTTCAGACAAACAGGAAGAAACCCTTTTATGTAAGTAAGTAAGTAAGTAAGTAAGTAAATAAATAACAATATAAAGGTTGTGTACTGTATGAACAAAGTTGAAATTTTTGACCCGGCGATGTGTTGTTCCACTGGAGTTTGTGGTCCTGGAGTCGATCCGGATTTGACGCGGGTTGCTTCAGCAGTTTATTCATTAAAGAGGAAAGGTGCCGATATTCAGCGTTATAACTTAGCTAATGAGCCATCTGCTTTCTCAAGGAATGAAAAGGTGAACCAACTCCTTCACGATAAAGGAGTAGCCGCACTGCCAATCACGCTTTTGAACGATGAAGTTGTGAAAGTAGGAAAATATCCAACAAACGATGAGTTTGCCGATTGGTGTGCAGTAAAAATGGATGAACTGACGCAAAAGCCTGGTACTCCAATTTCTATTAACCTAAATTGACGTAGGAGGAATCCTTATGTTTCCACAATATAACCCCGTACAACACATCGACACTCCCATATTGTTCTTTACCGGAAAGGGCGGCGTCGGAAAAACATCCACCGCTTGCGCCACTGCCGTATCTCTGGCGGATCAAGGAAAGAAGGTACTTCTTGTAAGTACCGATCCAGCCTCTAATTTACAAGATGTTTTCGGAGTGGAGCTTTGCAACCAACCCACTAAAATCCCCGGTGTGGACCATTTGTCTGCCAGTAATATTGATCCGGAAGAGTCAGCCAGAGCCTACCGGGAGAAAACAGTAGGACCATATCGAGGGAAACTTCCGGAATCAGTCGTGAATCAAATGGAAGAACAGCTCTCTGGTGCATGTACAGTAGAAATCGCAGCCTTTGATGAATTCTCTCAACTGTTAGCTGATGAATCGATGTTAGAGCGTTTTGATCATGTGCTCTTCGACACAGCACCGACAGGCCACACGCTGCGCCTTTTGTCGCTCCCTGACGCTTGGAATGGTTTCTTGGAAGAAAGTAAGCATGGAGCTTCCTGTCTCGGTCCGCTCTCAAGCCTTAAAGATAAGAAAAAAATGTATGAAAAAGCAGTTCAATCCTTATCTGACGCAGACAAAACGACCCTATTTCTTGTTGCCAGACCGGATGAGACTACGCTTAAGGAAGCAGATAGAGCAGCAACAGAATTAAGAGAAATCGGAATATCTAATCAGCAATTGCTTATCAATGGCGTATATCAAAAACCTGATTCAGAAGACCCTGTCTCGCTCGCTTTTTTTGAGAAGCAGCAGGAGGCATTAGCAAAGGCACCGGAAAGTTTACAGATCACAGCTAAGGTTTTCCTCCCTTACGTCCCTTACTCGCTTACTGATACGGACAGTCTTCGACGATTAGTGGGCAAGCGTCCCTGCGATGATGCATCCATCCGAGAAGAAGTTTCGACATGGGACGATTCAGACAGCTTAGAAGAGATAATCGATGATTTCGCTAATAAAAATACACGGGTAATCTTCACTATGGGAAAAGGCGGCGTAGGGAAAACAACGGTTGCTTCCGCCATTGCCGCAGGACTTTCTAAAAGAGGACTTCCGGTTCATTTAACGACAACGGATCCGGCCGCTCACCTTGATCACATGTTCAAAAACAGGGCAGTGAGTGAGCATTTATCGATCAATCGTGTTCATCCGGAAATAGAAGTGGAGAAGTACAAGGAAGCAGTCATTGCCGCAGCAGGAGAGCTGGATGAAGAAGAACTTGCTTACTTAAAAGAGGATCTTGATTCTCCATGCACAGAAGAAATTGCTGTTTTTCGTGCCTTTGCAGACGTCGTTGCAAGGGCTGAAAAGGAGATTGTGGTCATTGACACCGCTCCGACCGGTCACACATTGCTTCTACTGGATTCGTCTGAAACCTACCACAAAGAAATGAGTCGTTCGACAGGTGCAGTTCCAGAAAACGTGAAAGCCCTGCTGCCCCGCCTTAGAAACCCGGAAGAGACGGAAGTAGTGATTGTTACGTTAGCTGAAGCCACGCCTGTGCTTGAATCTACTCGGCTACAGGAAGACTTACAACGTGCTGAAATCGCACCGAGGTGGTGGGTTATTAATCAAAGCTTGGCTGCAGCGGGTACTGAAGAAAAACTCCTGCAAGCGAAGGCTGCCAGTGAAATCCCTTGGATCAACAAAGTCAAAAACAGCCTCTCCGGAAATGTTGCAGTCCTTCCATGGACGAAATGCGCTTTTCAAAATTAACAGCTCGTGTGTAAACGATCATTAAATCCTAAGGAGGAAGCAGAAATGAAAATAACAGAAAAGGCAAAACTACAATTGGAAACGATCTTCGAAAAGAATGAGGGCGAAGGAATACGCTTCTACTCCATGGGGGCAGGCTGCTGCGGACCTCAATTAGGTCTATCCCTCGATGCCCCTAAGGAAGATGACAACATCCAGGAAGTCAACGGCATCCGAGTAGCTATAGATAAGGAAATTAAGAATGACTTGGATGGCTTGACGCTTGATAATGATGAAACTTCGAACGGTCCGCAATTCGTTCTGTTAGGAATGAAATCGTGCTGCTGATAACTTTATCAACGAACTTTTAAGATGAAACAGACAAAGGAGAATTCAACTATGAAAATCATTATAATCGGATCTGTTGCTGCTGGTACTTCTGTCGCTGCCAAAGCCCGTAGAAACGATGAAAACGCAGAAATCACCTTATACAATGCAGACTATGACATCTCCTACTCGATATGTGGGATCCCCTATTTCCTTGGAGGCGAGGTGGAAGAATTGGACACCTTAACGCCAAGGAGCGCAGCCTGGTTCAAGAAGCGCTATAATGTGGAGATTTTCACCCGTCACGAGGTGACCAGGATCAATTCTGAAACGAAGAAGGTAGTTGTGAAGAAGTTAGATACCGGTGAAACGATCGAAGACGATTATGACACTTTAGTGTTCGCTACTGGAGCATCACCGAATCGCCCGAACATTGAAGGAGTGGGTCACGATCATGTCTTCCAGGTGCGAACGATTCAAAACACAGCAATGATTGATTCGTTTATGAAAGCGAACCATCCGAAGAAAGTCACCATCATAGGCGCCGGTTTCATTGGTCTTGAAATGGCTGAGCAGTTGAGGCACAAAGGATTAGACGTAACGATTGTTCAAAGAAGCGGACAAATCATGCCTCATCTGGATTTGGATATGGCAAGAAGAGTAGAAACACATATCCGGGACCACGGTGTGACTCTATTGCTAAACGAAGAAGTCCACACAATTTCCAAAACTACATTGGAGACGAAATCAGGAACCACACTGGAATCAGACATGGTCATCCTGGCATCCGGTGTACGTCCCAATGCTGAGTTGGCCCAGGAAATCGGTGTAGAATTAGGGAAATCGGGTGCAGTAAAAGTCAATAGCAAAATGCAAACGAATATTCCTGATGTGTATGCCGTCGGCGACGTTGCCGAAAGTTTCTCCATCCTTACAGGAGAACCAATTTACCGGCCATTGGGATCGACAGCAAATAAAATGGGGCGTATCGCTGGAGATGTCATTACAGGTGGAGATTTGGAGCACCGGGGAATTCTGGGGACAGGGATATTAAGAGTATTTGACCTTGCCGTCGGCTACACAGGCTTTAGTGAGAAGGAGGCAAAAGAAAAAGGATATGATTTGGAAGTCCTTCATAACATCAAACCATCCAGAGCGGATTACCTCGGAGGCAAAGCGATCGTCATTAAAGCTGTCGCCGATAGAAAAACAGGCCGGATCCTCGGAGTACAGGCAATCGGCGAAGATGGCGTCGATAAACGGATTGATGTATTCGTAACAGCCATTTCTTTTGGGGCGAAAGCACAAGACCTGTTCCATTTGGACCTCGCCTACGCACCACCGTTCAGCACGACAAAAGATCCTGTCATGTACACAGGAATGGCACTTCAAAACGCCATCGATAAGCGAAATAAGTTGATGACTCCGCAAGAACTGACAGAAAGGTTGGAGAACGGTGAACTGCTGCAGGTGATCGACACGAGGGCGACCAAGCAATTTGAGGTATCCAACGTGCCAGGTGCGGTTAACATTCCATTGGCTGAGTTACGATCGAAAGCAAAGAATTTGGATCCTGACATTCCTACCGTTACCTATTGCAATAGTGGAGTTACCGGTAATGCAGCGCAAAACGTGTTAAGAAATATGGGCTTTAAAGAAGTATTTAACCTCTCTGGAGGAAACAAAAATTACCAAATCTTCCGCAGCTTTTAAAGGACGATGAAGAAATAACCAAACAAAAAGCGTGGGAAATCAGAAGGTGAACATCTGATTTCCCACGCTTTTTTAATGTTTCCGCTGCATTTCTTGATATCCTTTCAAAAATTCCTGATAAGTGGCCTCACCCAACTTTTGGACATCATTATGGAATAAGCGTTCAAACGTTACATCTTTCGCCTTCTCTACAGAACATCCCATCGCATTTCTGATTAATTTCATATAGGAAACAAAATATTCTTTCTGCAGCACTCCCCCGTGATTAATCAACACCATCACCTTCTCCCCTATACTTCCTTTATAAAAAACGATTTCAAAATACTTTTATACTACATCAATTACTTTTGATTAACAACTGAATAGTTTCTGATTATGCAAGCACTCCTGACAAAAAAACAGAGATCGTGGAGACCTCTGTTTTTTCACACGCGTTTCTTAAATAGATAAACAAGCGCTCCGATCATCGGAACCATTCCAATCCAGTGACGCATATTCTCACTTCCGTGCCTTCGTTCCTTCCAATAGATCAAATAAACACTGAGCAGCGTCAAGACAATGAAGTCCACTGTCATAATATGAACGAACTGCGAAGTACGGAATGCCTTCCCATATAATTCGAAGTCACCTGCCGATACCCCGTAAAGAAACAGGGCAGTCGTTCCTGTCCCAAGCAGGAGCAGAAATGCTTTGGAGTGAAGCAGCTGAATCAATCGGTTAGGAATACGTATCCTCCCTTCTGCACGGCCGCTTGCGAAAAGGAAATAAGGCAGCAGTGCGAAGGCTCCGAGAAAGAAGGAAGCGATGACGAACGGCCACGCCGGAACCTTGCTGTCATCTTCCTCCAGGAGCAAAGCGGCGAAGATCATCGCGTAGATCCCCAGAAAGCTGAAGACCATTAATAGAGAAGGATCAGGATCATCCATTTTTATAAGCGATTCAAGGTAACCTGCGTTTCCATTGGGTGCTGCCAATACGGCATAGAGGATGAATGCGGTCCACACCATAAATACGATCATTCGTTGCATGAGACTTCCCCTCCTTGTTCATGCTTTTCTTTTCCCCTTTCATTATAAAAATCGACCTCAAAAATCCATTCTTACCGTTCCTATTCCCTTTCCAATTAACGGAATATTCTTTTTATAATGGTTGTACCCTTTCACAGAAGGGTTTATATCAGGTATAACTTCTTTACCAATTTAAAGCGTGTTTACATAACATCATCAATGTACTACAATGGACACGCAAACACCCCACATATCTGACCAATATGTGAATATGTAGAATTTGACCACCCTTTACGAAGGCCTCCACATCCCCTAAATGTGGAGGCCTTTTTTATGCATTCAGGTTTGACGTGCCTGTTATTCCGCGTTAAGCTTTATATATGAATATATGTGCATATATAGAATAATCCGACGTATCATTTACCAGTCGAATTGGAATAGTACAGGTAGGAGGAGATGCAGATGGGACACGACCACGGTCATGACCACACGCACGGCGCGAACAAGAAGGCATTATGGATCAGTTTCATCCTGACAACCGGCTACATGATCGTCGAGGCGATCGGAGGATTCCTTACGAACAGCCTGGCGCTGCTGTCGGATGCCGGACATATGCTGAGTGACTCCGTGTCGCTTGGGGTTGGTGTCCTTGCGTTCGTTATGGGGGAAAAAGTGGCAGATTACAGCAAGACTTACGGATACAAACGGTTTGAAATCCTTGCGGCACTGTTCAATGGTGTGACGCTCGTACTGATCTCCCTTTATATTTTCTACGAGGCTTATAAACGATTCCTGGAACCGCCGGAGGTAGCCTCGACGGGAATGCTGACGATTGCAATTATCGGTCTTATCGTCAACCTTGTGGTCGCATGGATTCTCATGCGGGGCGATACGGAGCACAACCTTAACCTGCGGGCGGCGTTCCTTCATGTCCTTGGTGACCTGCTTGGATCCGTCGGTGCCATCATCGCCGCCATCCTCATCATGCTGTTCGACTGGGGATGGGCCGATCCGCTCGCAAGTGTGATTGTCGCCGTCCTTGTACTGATCAGCGGAGCAAGGGTCGCCCGCGACTCGGTTCATGTGCTGATGGAAGGAACACCGAAGAACATCGACGTCGATGATATCGTCGCAACGATCAAAGACACAGCGGACATTCAGGATATCCATGATCTGCACGTATGGAGCATCACCAGCGGACAGAACGCCCTCTCCTGTCATGCCGTGGTGACGGATGACAGGACGATCGGCGATTGCCAGGGCATCCTTAAAAAAGTGGAAGAACGACTTAAGGATAAGGGAATCGGCCATGTGACGATTCAACTGGAATCGAAGGAACACCCGCACGACAACTCGGTCCTCTGCAGCGACCATACCCATGAACACGATCATTAAAAACCCCCCTTCTGGAGATACTCCTCCTGAAGGGGATTTTTTTAGCCCCTTTCAACAGCCCCTTTCCAAGTGTTAGAATAGATACTAACAGAAATTTTCTGAAAAAGGAGACCGGTTTCATGGATCCTCTATTCTTTTCGATCGCCATCATGGCCATCGTGGTGGCTGGTTCCTTCGCTGCGTTTATCGCTTTGCTGCTTATAAGGAACAGGAGAACATAATAAAAAGAAGGCTGGATGAGGATCCAGCCTTCTTTTTGTATGCTCTATTGTGCTTTTAATTCGCTTTCCGTCACCCATTTATGGTTCGTCACTTCTTCTCCACCGTCGACGGGCACGTAGTCGACCATATACACGGTCGTAGCTTCTTTGGATTCGATGGTCGCTTTCGCTCCGTCCATGCCAGGCATATGATCAGCCCGGAGTGTGACTTCCTCGCCCGGCTCAAACGTCTGATCATTATGACCTTCGATTTCTTCGTGGATGACCCATTTGTGATCAGTCACCCGCTCGCCTCCGTCTGTCGGTTCATAGGAAACGATATAAGCAGTCGTATCATAGGCTCCGACAACCGTCGCTTCCGCCCCGTCCATGCCAGGCATATGGTCAGCGGTGATCACCGCTTTACTTCCAACGGCAAAGGTAGGATCTTCTGCCTCCTTCAAATCGTCCGGAACTTCTCCGGATCCGGAGTGATCCATCGATTCATGCCCGCTTTTTTCTTCATGGCTCATTTGCTCCGTGTCGGTCGCTTCCTGATCCTTCTGCTCGTCCTGTCCACTGTCATCATTGCCGCAGGCAGCCAAGCCTACAAGCACCACCGCGGATAATACCAACATCTTCATCCATTTCATTCTCTCATCTCCTTTTTCTCTTGTGTTACCATCCTTGACCATCTTCCTTTATTTATACAAAAGTCCGAAGGGGATCCCTCAGACTTTACAGGCTGTTCATTTACTTTTGAGGAAACGGTTCTTTTACAAACATAGAGAGGGCGGCCAATGAGCACTTCGGAGTCTGCCTATTCACCTCCGCCCTTTGCTGAAAAACTGACAAACAAAGCCTGAGGAGATCCTTCAGGCTTTGTTTGTCAGGATACGACGTCGTATCCCTGTTCTTCAATGGCTTCGACCATCGCCGCTTCGCTGACATGATCGGCTGCTTTCACCTCGACATCACCGCTGTCGAGATGAACGGTTACTTCCTCCACTCCATCGATCTCTTTCAGTGCACCTTTGACTGCTTGTTCACAGTGGCCGCACGTCATTCCTTCTACTTTAAGCGTTTTTTCCATATCGCTTCATCCTTTCCATTATAGTTTCATCCGTTTTAGCCGCAGCGAGTTACTGACGACGCTGACAGAGCTTAAGGCCATAGCCGCGCCTGCCACCCACGGAGCAAGAAGCCCGAGAGCGGCAACCGGGATGCCTGCCGTATTATAGGCCAGTGCCCAGAATAGATTCTGCCGGATGTTCTTCATAGTTTTCCGGCTGAGGCGGATCGCTTTCACCAAGTGTTCCAGGTCGCCTCCGACCAGCGTAACATCTGCCGTTTCTATCGCCACATCACTGCCTGTGCCAATGGCGATGCCGATATCGGCGGTGGCAAGAGAAGGCGCATCATTGATGCCGTCACCGACCATGGCGACTTTCTCGCCCTGCTTCTGCAATTCCTTCACCTTCGCTGCCTTCTCTTCCGGCAGCACTTCTGCCAGCACATTCCTGATGCCTACTTCGGCAGCAATAGCTTCTGCCGTCCGTCTGTTATCCCCTGTCACCATGTACACATGAATCCCGAGCGCCTTCAAATCAGAAACGGCTTCTTTGGACGTCTCCTTGATCGTATCTGCAACAGCAATATAGGCTTTGATTTGCTGATCGGCAGCCAGATACATAACTGTTTTTCCTTCCTGTTCCAAACGAGAAAATGCCTCGTCGTAAGGTTCATATGACAGCTGATTCCGTTCCATCCATTTTCTCGTACCGACAAGGATCTGCCTGCCTTCGACGACTGCCTTAATCCCAAAGCCAGGGACAGCCTCAAAGGATTCCGCTTCTCTTTCTATCACGCCGCGCTTCTGACCGTACGTGACGATGGCATCAGCGAGCGGGTGCTCAGATGCCTTCTCAGCTGCGATCAAGTTAGGCAGCCAATCGGCTTCTTCTCCTTGGAGAGTGATGACGTCCGTTACCTCGGGTTTCCCTTTCGTCACGGTACCTGTTTTGTCCAAAAGCACCGTTGTAAGCCCCTGGGTGCCTTCCAAATATTCCCCGCCTTTGAAAAGAATCCCCTGTTCTGCTCCCTTTCCGGTTCCGACCATGATCGATGTCGGTGTCGCCAGTCCCAAGGCACACGGACAGGCAATGACAAGAACAGCGATGGCTGCTTCCAGCGCAGGTGCGATGTCACCGCTCAGGAAAAACCAGAGCAGGAACGTAAGAAGAGCGATTCCGACGACAATCGGAACGAAAATGCCGGAAATGGCGTCCGCAGTCCTTTGGATCGGAGCTTTCGATCCCTGCGCCTCTTCGACGATCCGAACAATGCCGGCAAGGGCGGTATCTTTCCCTATCCGTTCCGCTTCCATCCGAATGGTTCCATTCTTGTTGATGGTCGATCCAATGACTGCGTCTCCTTCCTGCTTTTCCACTGGAAGAGACTCACCGGTTATCATGGACTCATCGACTGCGGAGGTACCTTTAAGCACGCGGCCGTCGACGGGAATTTTCTCCCCGGGTTTCACAAGCAGCGTGTCCCCGACCGTTACTTGGTCGACCGGCACCTTTTCTTCCATTCCTTCTCGGATAACGGTCGCTTCCTTCGCCTGCAGATTCAGCAGGTTCGTGAGCGCGGCTGTCGTCCGTCCCTTCGCCAACGATTCCATCAGCTTCCCGACAAGAATCAGCGTGATGAGGACGGCACTCGTCTCAAAATAAAGCTCCGGCATCCGATCCGGGGCTGCCTGCCAGCGGAACGCTTCGACGACGCTGTAGAAATAGGCGGCGGAAGTACCGAGCGCGACTAGTACATCCATGTTCGCACTCTTATTCCTGAGCGCCCGATAAGCTCCGGAGTAGAACCGGGCACCGATATAGAACTGCACAGGCGTCGCAAGGACGAACTGGAACCACGGATTCATCAGGATACCCGGAACCGGGAGGCCGATATCCCACGGGAGATGAGCGATCATCGTGTATAAAAGAGGCAGGGAAAGCAAGGCAGACACGAACAACTTTATCTTCTGCTGCTTGATTCTCGCCTCTTTTTGTTCCTTCTCGGTTTCACGTTCCTGTTTGATAACCGCCTCATACCCGAGCTTCTTCACTTTGGCAATGATGTCATCTATGGATACACGATCCGGTTCGTATTCGACGAATCCGGCTTCCGTTGCCAGGTTGATGGTCGCCTGTTCCACTCCGTCCATCTTACTCAACACTTTCTGGATCCTCGTCGAGCAGGCCGAGCACGTCATGCCGTGAATGTCGAATTCCATCTGTTCTTTCTGGACACCGTACCCCAGCTTTTCAATCTTTGCGGTTATATCGGACGGCTGGACGTGTTCGTCGTCGTAGTGGATCGTCGCCTTCTCCATCGCAAGGTTGACATTCGCTTCGACACCTTCCATACGGTTCAGGACCTTCTCGATCCGGGTCGAGCACGCGGAACACGTCATTCCGGTGATACCTACGTTCATATCCTTCATCTCTATCCCTCCTATTTGGAGAACTGTTGGATGACTTTCATCAATTCATCAATGGCCTCGTCACCGTTTCCATTTTTAATCGCACCCGCCACACAATGATGGGTATGGCGCTCCAACAAGGAATGGCCGACTTTCTTCAACGCCTTATCTATCGCTGAAATCTGAATAAGGATGTCGACACAGTAACGGTCCTCTTCGACCATTTTCTGAATCCCTCTCACCTGCCCTTCTATACGTTTCAAGCGGTTCACGACCGTATCTTTCTCTTGTACTGTTCTTGGTTTCGCCGGCTTTTTGCCGCTGTTCTCCGGTAAACTATGTTCTTCGCACATATGGATTCCTCCTGTCTATTTCAATATACCCCTATAAGGTATAAATAGTCAACGCAGAGGATTATGTTTATTTTAAAGATTCCTCTATGTTTATGAATACCGCTACCGGGTATAGAAAATAAAAAAGAGGTGAGTAAATGTTAGTCACGGTATCATGGATTGCTCTCAGTATTGGTTTGTTATCTTCCCTCATCATTCTTATCGACATCATCAAACATCCGCAGATGATGGGAGTGATGAATGTTGTCTGGCCGATCAACGGTTGGTTCTTCGGTCCTTTTGCCTTATGGACCTACTTCAAATGGGGCCGCTTGAAGGCAAAGAATATAGAAAAAGAGGATGACCGGGGCAAATCGGCCAAAGTGTTCGTTTCGACGAGCCACTGTTCGGCCGGATGCACGCTCGGCGATGCAGTCGGCGTACCGATCGTTGCGCTGACCGGATTGACTATCGCAGGGACGACCCTGTTTGCGCATTATACGATCGAGTTCATCCTTGCTTATATTTTCGGAATCCTGTTCCAGTTTTATGCGATTTACCCGATGCACAAGAAAAAAGGTGCCGGACATGCAATCAAATCTGCTATCAAAGCGGATTCGCTCTCCTTGATCGCTTTTGAAATCGGCATGTTCGGCTGGATGGCGATCGTCCATTTTGTCTTATTCACACAGCCGCCGCATCCGGATCAAATCACCTATTGGTTCATGATGCAGATCGCTATGATCCTCGGTTTCCTGACGAGCTATCCGGCCAACTGGCTGCTGGTGAAAAAAGGAATCAAGGAAGCGATGTGACCTTTTTTTATGAAAGTCTTTGTTTAACATCGATGATATGTTGGGAAGATACCTGTAGAAACAAACTACGAAAGGATGATGAGAGATGAAGGAACGTATATACATCAGCCCGTCCAAATATGTGCAGGGGCGTAACGCCATTCAAAATATTGGGAAACACCTGGAAGGTTTAAGCGGAACAGCGGTCGTCCTCGCAGATGAAACCGTATGGAAGATTGCGGGGCATGACGTCGTGGGTCACTTGAAAGAAGCAGGATTCGAAACGAACGAAGTCGTCTTCAACGGGGAAGCATCGACTCAGGAAATGGACCGGATCACGGATATTGCGAAGGAAGCCCAAGCTTCCATCGTCGTCGGTGTCGGCGGAGGTAAAACACTCGATACCGCTAAAGCCGTTTCCGACCAAGTAGAAGGCTTTACGGTCATCGTACCGACAACGGCTTCCACGGATGCACCGACAAGTGCTTTGTCTGTTGTTTATTCCGACGAAGGGGTGTTCGAAACGTATCGTTTCTACAAAAAGAACCCCGACCTCGTCCTGCTGGACTCAAAAATCATCGCAGCGGCACCACCGCGCTTCCTTGCATCCGGGATCGCCGATGCGCTCGCAACGCTCGTTGAAGTACGCAGCGTCGTAAGAAACAGCGGGAATACGATGGCAGGAGGGCAGCCGACCCTTGCCGCCCAGGCGATTGCAGAAAAATGTGAAGAGGTGCTGTTCGACTATGCACTGCTCGCTTATGAGTCCAATGAGCGTCAAGTCGTTACACCGGCACTGGAACATGTCATCGAAGCGAACACACTTCTCAGCGGACTCGGATTTGAAAGCGGCGGTTTGGGTGCTGCCCACGCCATCCACAACGGATTTACCGCTCTGGACGGAGAAATCCACCATCTTACGCACGGAGAAAAAGTGGCGTTCGGTACACTCGTCCAACTGACGATGGAAGAACACCCGCAGGAAGAAATCGAGGAGTACATGGCGTTGTACACAAGTCTTGGCCTTCCGATCACTTTGGAAGACATCAAGCTGAAAGACGCCTCCAGAGAGGACATCCTGAAAGTAGCCGAAGCAGCGACCATCGATGGCGAAACGATCCACCAGGCATTCACCATCACAGCAGAAGAAGTGGCGGATGCCATCATCGCAACCGACCAGTACGCCCGCAGCTTCAAGGGTATGCTTGGATTAGGAGAATAATTATAGCAAAAGGCCGGGAACATACTTCCCGACCTTTTTTCTATATTTTTGAATCCTTCAATCCACCCGTATTCATCAGCACGACCCGCCACCCATCCGGGTCCTCGATTGTCACGCCTTTCTCCTCCCAATACGGATTTTCCGGTGCGACTTCTTCATACCCCATCCGGGTAAGTCGATCCGCGGCCTTCCGTTGTTCCTGCTTATCTTCTATGTAGAAAACCAATAAGTTGTCCTTCGACGGAGCAGGGCACGGACTTCCTTCTTCGTGGGACGTGAACTCCAGCTGATAAGCGAGCGTCGGGAGTCCGAAGACGATGCCGTCATACCCCTGATGGCCATGAAACTCCGCCACTCGTTCCAAACCAAGACCCGTTTCATAGAACGTGATCATCTCATCCATTTGATCGGTTGGTCTTGCTATTCGTATCTGGCTTGCTTGAAAGTTGGTGAATTTCACTTCCCTCTCTCCTTCCTGTCGTTCTAGTACACAGGCTCCCATCCCCGCTGCACCTATCATGCAGTGACGTTATGCCAATGTAAGACGCACAGCTGTTGCAAATAAAAATCACTTATTTATTAATATTTCCACTTTCATTTAAGCGTCCTACGTACTCTTGTTCGTTGAGCATGGCAATATCCCTGCGCAATTTTGGTGTATCAACAAAAACAAAGACTTGATACTTAGGATTATTGCGATTTCTCATGGTATGTTCTATGTCATGCCCATTTCTAATCAAATTCATTGCGAGTGATTTTTTATAAATATTCTTCAGCCCGAATTTTCTCTCTGTCACATCACCGTTTAATGCTGCCTCCTTTGCTGTTGGTTCTTTATTCCATTCTGAAATAAATTTATTATAAGCACGCTCCATCGCTCCGGGGTTTAAATGTGTGTAAACCCACCTATCATCAATGAGCTGTATGTTTTTCTTTTTACTGCCGTTTTTCGATACGAAATATTCCGAGTCTGATGTGCGAATTCCTGCCTTCTCTATTGTTCTCACTGTCCTGTCTAAATCATAGTTCATGAAATAATCCCAAAACTTCCGAAAGCATCCTGCATAGGATTTGTCGAGGATAGTCAGTGTGTCACCATTTACATTGAAGTTGTAAGTATGTCCCGTATGTAAGGTATCTTCCATTATTTCCACCCTTTCGTTTTAAATTCCATAAGGCAATAACTCTGCATTTATTTCCTTCATCCATTCATCCGCACGCATGTTACTTTCATAATAGTTTGTAAGATTGGTAATGATAGCTTTGTAAATACTGGGTGGTATTTCTTGAAAATCTTGCTCATCAGCAAGTGTATAATAGAAGCTTTCTCCTGAAAGATCATCAAAAGCAATTCCGTTTTCTAATCTAACTGCCTTCCAACGTCCTAAGTCCCATACATGCTTTCCCATAATGGTACCTCCTTCTCTTTGGTATTTATTCCATTATAAACATACAACTTCACAATCAAATCTATCTCCAAGCTCCTCTACTGGCTCTTTGCATGGATTCTGCATAGTACTGTAAGTATAGCAGCCGGGATAAAGTATTCCGCTTTAAAGTCCCCGCTCATGAAATAATATACGCCGAAACCAACAGCCGTAAGAGCACCTATCCACCCTGTATATTCGATGAATCGATGCAACCTTATTCACCTTCCTTCGTTCCTGTAATCCCTCTCTGCCGGCATCTTATCATAGCTTGCGCCGGGTGTCTTCCCTCATTTTGCCGGTTTAGGCGCCTCCCCCGTTTTCAAAGTGAGGATAATACTCCATACGCCCGCAGCCGTACCGGCCACACCGGCGACGCCGACGGAGAACTGATCCGGAACGAAGAAGCCGATCGGGATAATGACGAGGAAAGAAAAGACAACGATCCCCTGATAAACAGCGGATGTGACTCGAGCAATCGTGCTCTGGAACAGGGCCAGAATCAACGGTGGCAGAAAAAGAACAACGATCATTCCGATCGACAACCACAAGCCCATCGGCTCTTCATAGGAGATCGTATTAGGCCCTGTCGGATTCCTCGCAGCAAGTAATGCCGCCGATACGGCAAGAAGTAAAAGAACACAGACGGGCAAGAATCGTTTCAACAAGAGAACTCCCCCTCATTCCATTTTATTCCTATCATACAAAAAGGAAGTAGTCTTGCCTAGAACAAAAAAAGAAGGCTCAGCAGATGCTGAACCTTCTCCTCTTTAAAACCCTAATAGTTGGAAAACATATCCGCCGGCAACACCGATTATGACAATCAGCCAGGCCGGGACTTTCCAGACGTTCAATAAAGCGAATAAGATGGCTGCGAGCGCGAAGTCCGACCCGTCCATAATGGAGCTTGTAAGGACTGGATCATAGAACGCCGCAAGCAGGATACCGACAACGCTCGCGTTCACGCCCATCAAAACGCCCTGGAAGGAAGCGCGTCTACGCAGTTCACTCAGGAACGGCAGTGCTCCGAACAACAGCAGGAACGACGGCAGGAAGATCGCGACCGTTGCGACGACCGCTCCCGATACGCCCTGCATCATCGTCCCCAAATAGCTGGAGAAGGTGAAGAGCGGTCCCGGAACAGCCTGAGCCATTCCATACCCGGCCAGGAATTCATCCGGAGACAGGAAGCCTGTCGGAACGAGTTCTCTTTCAATCATCGGCAGGACGACATGCCCGCCGCCGAAGACGAGCGATCCGACACGGAAGAACACGTCAAAGATGTGCAGCAGCGGATGTTGAAGCGCCTGGTTCAGAACCGGCAGGAAAATGAGAGCTGCTGCCAACACAGCAAGCGAGGCGATTCCGAACTTCTTTGAAATAGCAACATGGAACGGTTCGATATTCGATTCTGCTTTCTTTTGAAACAACACATAACCAAGGGCACCTGCTCCGATGATAATAGCAATCTGCACCCAGGCGGACGGGAACAGAAGCATGATCAATGCACCGGCAAGGGCGATGGCGATCCGGCTTTTATCCGGAGTCAGCTTCCTGCCGAGGCCGATCAGTGCGTGGAGGACGACAGCTGCGGCGACGATTTTCAAACTGTGAATGAAGCCGGCATCTCCGAGGGAGAAGTTTTGATAAAGCAGTGCGAAGATAACGAGGACGAACACGGACGGCAGGGTGAATCCGAGAAAGGAGACGATCCCTCCCAATATCCCCCCGCGCAAGATTCCGATGGACATCCCGACCTGACTGCTCGCAGGTCCCGGCAGGAACTGACAGAGCGCGATCAGATCGGCGTATGTCTTATCGGTCAGCCACTTTCGGCGGTCGATGTACTCGTCCTTGAAGTAGGCAAGATGGGCGACAGGTCCGCCGAAGGACGTGAGCCCGAGTTTCGTCGACACAATCAGGATTTCCAAAAGGATCTGGAACTTACTCTTTTGCTGCATGGAATTCATAGATGTCTCCCCCAATCATTTGATCTCTTTGAACAGCTCGTACGCTTTTGCGCGGGCTTCTTCCAATACCGTGTCCCCTTGTTCGGTACTCCGGTAGTATTTTCTTATTTTGCCGTTCACATTAACGTCTTCCCGTTTTAACAGACCGTCCTTCTCCATCGTGTGCAGGATCGGATAGAGTGTACCGGCACTTATTTCATACCCGTGCTCGCGCAGCTCCTCCAGCATCCACGACCCGTAAATGGCCTCTTCCTTGGCGTGATGCAGGATGTGTATGTGAATGAATCCGAGAAACAGCTTTCTTAATACGTCCAAACTGTCTGCCTCCTTTTCTTATTATCGAATGACTATATCGAAATTCGATATTATTGTAATAGATGGGCATAAGGGATGCAAGGCAAGGGGAGAAAATTTACACAGCCTTAACAAAGGAAGCCCTGAAGAACGCTTCCTTTGTTAAGGCTGTTAGGGGAACTTTTCCGTTTGATTCCTCCGACCGCTTCCCTCGTCAGGCCAGTTTCCATGCTGGAATAAGCGAGTGGAATCGGAAGAAATAACTCATCGGGATGTGGATGGCCGTGTAGACAGCGAGTGTCAGTCCGTAAGCAAGAAGCCACTGCGGCACAGCTGCACCAAGAAAGACGTAAAGCAAAAGCATGCCTGCAGGAAACGGCACCAATACGATCAACCACATCGGACTTCCCACGGCTTCCGTCAATGCACCCAGCGTGACGACCGAAAATCCGATTATCAAAGCCTGCCAAAACGGCAGCCCGTGGCTGAGCAGGAAACCGGCAATATAGTAAGAGCACCCGGTTAATGCGATGGCTAAAGTAAAATCAAAAAAATACTTCACGGTTTTCCCAACTCTCTTTCCATTAAAAAATAGTGCCCCATTTCTTTCAGGCAATAACACCACCTTGACTTAAGAAAGATTCAACTGCCAGGAAACGCCGTGACGATCGTTGACCCAGCCGTATTTCCTGCTGAATCCATGGTTGCCAAGCTCCATCAGCGCCTGGCCGCCCTCGACGAGCGCCCGGTACAGCCGGTCGATCTCCTCCTCTGAATCACATTCCACAAATATGGAAGATGACGGGGTGAAGTGAAAGGCATGTTCAATCGGACTGTCGAAGCAGCGGAATTGCTGCCCTTTCAGAGAAAAGACGCCGGCCTTGACGCTTCCTTCCGGGGCCCTTCATCCGATCCGAAATGGACGATGCTTTCTATTTCGGCATCTTCGAACAACAACGCATAAAAGGACATCGCTTCTTCTGCATCTCCGTTCTGAAACATTAAAAACGGGGTGACTTTATTCACTATGAACCAACTCCCTTCCGACTCTACTCCTTAACATTCCACAAACCTGGAAGAATTCCTTCTCTTATAGATACATAGTCCATATATTGGTAAACTCAGAGAAGAAGGAGGTTGGTACTATGAATGTCCAGGAATGGATGCCGCTGATCATTTGGTTCATCTATCTGGTGATGTTCGCTGCTGTAGTAACCGGAATCATTGTCTTTATCAAGCTGTTGAAATCAAAGAGCTCTTCCGCACATCCGGTAGAGGAAGCCGGAACAAAAAGGGGAACCGATTAACCCCCGTCTGCCTCCTGCAAGCCTTATGGAGGAAGTAAGGAGAAGAGAATGGAATAAAGTTAGAATTACTAAATCACAGGAGATAATCATGCCAAAAACACTTCCAGAAAACGATGCACTACTCCCGGCAGCCATTGGTCTATTCTTCACGGCCATACTGCTGTTATCCTGCCGACTCTATCTCTACGGTGCAGGAATCCTTGTACTTTTGATTCTTCTTTATACTTTTTCACGCCGGCATCGTCCGGTACTGTCCCTGTTCATTGGATTCCTGACAGGAACGGCCCTTTACCAAGCATCCAGTGACTTTCTTTTTGCTTTCTGGGACGTTACTAAGGAGTGGAAGGTCATTGGAAACCGGAGCTTCCTTCTGTTCATATTGGCCGGTTCCCTCCTGGCCATCCGCTTCTCCGGACAGAAGGCTTCGTTCTTTGCAAAAGCTCCCGACTGGAGAAAGCGGATCGTCATGCCAAACCACACGGTTCCATTGCCGCTCTTTTTGACATTCGGCCTTATCGGATCGGTGTCTATATTCCTTCCCCTGCTGTTTACCGACGGAGCTTACCCCCGTTCCCTTTTGCTTTACGGGCTGGTATTTTCCCTGTTAAACGCATCTCTGGAGGAGTTTCTCTGGCGGGGCGTTCTGCTTGATTATCTTCAAAAGAATCTCTCGACGGTTCATGCCGTGATTATCACAAGTATCGGCTTCGGGCTGCTTCACTTCTCTATCGGCATCCCGCTCGTCTTCAGCCTGCTGTTTTCCTTCGGCGGCCTCTTTTATGCCTGGGTCGTTCTGAAAACGGACAGCATCTACCCCGCCGTCTTTTTTCACTTTCTCATTAATATGGGGATGGTCCTCAACGGATGGATCTTTTAATAGAAAAAAAAGCCGGGAGCTCTAGGGGAGCTCCCGGCTTTTCCTTATTCTGCAGTCGTTGCTTTCAGTGCTTTGATCGTACCTGTATGTACCCCTTCATGGTACAACGTGAAGTTCAGGATCTCTCCGACCGTTGGAAGGCCCAGGAAGGCTTTCGCCGCTTCGTCTTCCAACTGTCCGGCTAAGGCTTGTTCCAGTTTCTTCGGCTGTTCCTCCAATGCCTGCTTCAATTCTGTAAGCGTCGGAACGTCGCCCTGCCAGTCTGCCGGTTTCGTTCCCGGTGCGAACAGCTCCAAATAACGGGAAGGTGTTTCCACCGGCTTGCCTCCGAATCGTTCTACGAGAGAATTTTGGACGACAAGGATGTGTCCGAGGTTCCAGCGGATCGTGTTGCTGAATCCTCCCGGCTGTTTGTCTGCCTGCTCTTCCGTAACGCCGTCCATTTCCTTCAGCGTCGCCTGTCTGACCATATTAATCTGTGTGAAAATCTGTTTTTCGTTCATATGAATCCACTCCCTTCTTTTCTCTTATTCTAGCTTGCCCGATTCCCTGCCTCAAACCATCCGTCTCGTGTTTCCCGTTTTTAAGAAAAAAGACCCGCTATCAAATACGGATCGGGTCCATGTGGAGGACGGTCTGCAGAACCTCTGTCATTTCCTCAAGCGCCTCTCTCGCTCGATCGACCCTGCCGATCATATTAATAAAGCTGTGCACGAGGTCATCATAATGAAGGTGACGCACCACACCTCCCGCTTCTTTCAGACGCTCCGCATAGGAAAAACCTTCATCCCGGAGCGGATCGTAAGCTGCCGTTACGAGTAAAAGCGGTGGAAGACCGGTCACATCCAACGCCCGAAGCGGGGAGACGAAGACCTCCCCGCCGTCTTCCTCCTCTTTCAAATAATGTCCGAAAAACCATTCCATTTTTTCCTTCGTCAAATTGTACGCATAACCGGCTTGGTAAGAAGAGGTGTCGAACCGGTAGTCGAGGACGGGAGTGATCAGAAATTGGTAAGTGATTTCTATATCCGCTCTGTCTTTAAAGTAAAGGGAAACAGCGGCTGCGAGGTTTCCACCGGAGCTTTCACCTCCTACGGCAATTCTTTCCGGATCGACATGCCATCGCGATGCCTCCGCCGTCATCCATTCTACGCCGTCCACGGCATCATGGAAGGCCGCAGGATAGGGATGCTCTGGAGCGAGACGGTAACCGACCGAAACAACCACCACCTGAGCCCGGCTGGAAAGATAACGGCACACATTGTCCGCGCTGTCGATATCCCCGAACACCCAGCCTCCTCCATGGAAATATACAAGAGCGGGGTGGGGACCTTCGTTCTCGGGTGTATAAATTCGGACAGGGATCTCGTTCCCGGATCGGTTTACAAACGACGTTTCTTCCACCGATGCACCGACCACCGGAAGTGCGGTAAAAAACTCACGAGCAACTTGGTAGTACTCTCTGGACTCCCCCGGACTCAGGCGATCAAGGGACGGATGTTTCAGTTCTTTCATCCGTGCCCCGATGCTATTCAACAGGTCCAACACCTGCGGATCGACTGGTTTCATGATAGAATCCCCCCTGCCTTGGATGTCATCCTCTGCATCGGTTCCACGACGACTTGATGATCGGCCAACGACTTTTCAAACGCCGCTTTCTCCCCTTGAATCAGCGTCGCTTCCTTCCCTGGAAGGTCGATATGTCCAAGCACCTCGCCGCCGATCTGCTTCAGAATCGGCAGGATGATCCGGTTTCTTCGGTCCGGCTCCCCGATGATTCGATGCGCATCATACGTGTCGAAAAGAAAGTAAATCATCGCTCTGATCAGTCCGAGACCGTCTGCTTTGTTCAACAGCGGCCGGGGCCCGATCAGCAGATGCATTCCCAAGTCCTTTTCCTGATGATCATAATACTCACGGATCGGATCTTTCCTGATATCATAAGCAATGACATACGTGACCGGCTCCCCGTTGCAGGTGCCGATGTAACAATCCTTATGTTCTGCTTTCAGGGAATTCTCTACCCATTCCGTCAATTTCTCTTTCGAAACGTCGAGCTTCCAGAACGGTGCAATATGCTTTTGATGCATCCATGTATGTAAAAGGTCTGCGTCCCCGATTTCAAGCGGTCGGAACGCAAAACGGCGGCTCTTATCTTCTTCTACTATCCTGAATTCTGTCTTCATACTTATCCCCCTATCAATTGATAACAATTATCATTATCATTTACATCAAATTATAGAAGAGATGAGGAAAAAAGACAACGGGAAAAAAGCTCGACCCAGATGGATCGAGCTTCCCTTTCATCCCACTATATCTTTAATCGTATTCCAATTCTTCACCAGTGCCAGGGCGGAGAAAAGGACATAAAAGCCGCTGAAGAACAGCACCTTCCTGAGCGGCTCTCCTTTTCGTACGTCAGCTCCGACGAAGAAAAAGGTCGTAAGAATAGTGGTAAAGAATATCCAGTACTGGCCCTTCTGCCGGTTCACCAGATCGAGGAGGTAATCCACTTTCCACTCCTGTTCGTCGTTCGGCATAAAGGTAAGCTGCTCTTCCTCTACCCCGATCGAATTATTTTTCTGCAGAAGGACCTCTGCCTCGTTTTTCTCCACGACTTCATACCCTTGCGGGGCATAGTGGAAGGTATAGGCGAAGATATACGATATACCAAGAGCAACCAGCAGAAGTACAGCCCGCATCAGGATCCGCCTGACTTTCCCTGCTGTTTCTTCCTTCATCCTGCTCCCCCCCTATTCAAACAGTCCAGTTAGTAGGATACGTAGATACAGAGCCCTTATTGGTAATACGCATGAACCAAGTCATCCATGACGACGTTGGTACGAAGGGCCGTCTTTCCTGTACTCGGACAGCTCCCTTCCCCAAGCAGTTCCGCTGTGATCGAACGGATGTGGGGTTCCTGAATATGCTTCGGATGCTCGATGGAAAAGGACTCTTCTCCGGATTCGGTCAAAAGGACGACCGGTTCCTCATCGAACGTGGAGAAACGGATTTCTCCCTCTGTACCGACAATGCGGTTCTCATCTTTATTTGTATAAGAAGAGAAGTTCCATATGCCCGTACCGAACGCACCGGACGGGAAGGAGAAGGCTGCATTCACCGTGTCCTCCGCCGGATAGGAATCAGCGAGATTATCCGCCGCTCCTTTCACCTTTGTCAAAGGTCCAAGCAGATAGTCGAAGAGATCGAGCGTATGGGAGCCGACATCATAGAACAGGCCCGCCCCGCTTTCTTCCGGCAGAACACGCCAAGGCCATGCTCCGTTTTCGTCTTTCTTCATCAGGCGCTGCGTCTGCTGGATCGATGCGAAGCGGACGTCTCCGATCGCCCCGGATTCGATCAACTCCTTCACTTTCAAGAACCGCGGCAGCGACCTCCGGTAGTAAGCGACAAAAAGCGGGACATCATGCTTCTCACAAGCGGCTACCATTTCTTCACATTCCTTGGTATCCATCGCCATCGGCTTCTCTACATACACAGGTTTACCCGCTTCTGCTGCCATGATGGTATAGGCTTTATGGGAGGAGGGCGGGGTCGCGATATAGACCGCATTCACTTCCGGGTCGTGAATCAAATCCTCTGCTTTGTCGTACCATTTCGGCACGCCGTGGCGCTCTGCATAGTCCTTCGCCTTCGAACCGTTTCGTCTCATCACCGCGACAAGAGAGCTGTTCTCCACCCGCTGAAACGCGGGACCGCTTTTCACTTCCGTCACATCGCCGCAACCGATGATCCCCCACCGGACTACATCCTTTATGTACGCACGTTTTTTATCAGACATCTTTGTCACCTTCCTATACTGGAATCTACCCTCTACCAATTATTTCAAATCCGGAAGTTTTCTACAACTCTCTCCGCTTTTTTCACAAGATTTCAGGAATAATAGATACATATAGGACAGAAGCGTGCCTGCCTTTCTTTAATCCAACCGCTTCTTCATCTATCCGCAATGGCGAGCTCGTTTTCCCGGCCGGACTGTTCAAGCTTTCGTACGACCCGCTCCCGGCAATCTTTCGAATGATTCTGGCTCAGTTTGGCTTTTCCTTCGATTCTATCTATCAGGATTCGAAAAGGGACAATGCCTTTCCTCATACCTTTGACAAATGCCGGATCTAATTCATTTAAACCGTAGCCGCTACCCGGTGCTTCGTAGGTAGTGACTAAATCATGAAGCGAGGCGAGTATCTGCTTCTCATCTTCTACTATTTCAAGCCTTCCGTAGACGTGAACGGCAACGTAATTCCAGGTCGGAACCGCTCGATTCGTTTCGTACCAGTCGGAAGATATGTAACAGTGAGGCCCTTGGAATACAGCCATCACCTGCTTTCCCTCCGCCTCTTTCCACTGGTCGTTCGGGAGGGCGAAATGGCCGTACAGTGCTTCTTCTTCTCTATTAATCTGCAGTGGAAGATGAGTAGCACACACTTCCCTTTCCCCCATAGAAACGAGGAGGGCGAACCCGTTATTTTCGATGACCTCAAGAGCAGCGGACTGTTCCATCTGGAAATGCTTCGGTATGTACATCATGTCTCCTCCTTCAGCGTCTTTGCCATAAGATAATCCGTCTGCTCATCCTCTCCCATGTAAAAGGAATGCTCCCCGATTCTTCTAAAGCCCAGCCGCTCATAAAAGACGAGTGCCGGTTCGTTCTTTTCCCAGACTCCGAGCCACACCTCGGACTTGTCCCATCTGCCTGCAAGATCAAGCGCATAAGTAAGCAGGCGGCGGCCAAGCCCCTGTCTGTGAAACGCCTTCCTTATGTATATCCGCTCGACTTCAAGCGCTTCCTCCCCCATCGGCTCACTTTGGGAATCTCCGATGTTCACTTTCAAGTAACCAGCGAGTACGCCATCCACGAACATACAATAAAAGAAGGAATCATCCTCTGCCAGTTCCGCTTCCATCCGCTCGATCGTGTACGCCTGAGCCAAATAATCGTTCATGTTCTTCTCCGTATTCTGTGCGGCGAAGGTGTCGTAGAATGTTTCCTTTCCGATAGAAAGCAGAGTGTGCGCCTGCTCTTGTCCGCAAGCTTTGATATGAATGTCCATCGCTTTCTCCCCCTTCAATAATTCCGTTTGTTCCCTTTCTTTACGAACTCCCAATCCTGTTCGATGTTCTGCCTCATCCGCTCGACCAAGTCAAAAGCAGCTGCCTTCTCCTCTTCGGTGAAGCCTCGGAAGGCAACTTGCTCCGAGTAGTCGTTTTCCCGTTTAATATGGGGATAGACAGCCTGCCCCTTCTTCGTCGGATACAGCCGTTTGATTTTTTTGTTTTCATCATCGGGCTTTTTCTCGATAAAGCCGTTCCCTTCGAGTTTCTTAATCGCACGCGCCGCAGTCGTGCGGTCGACTTTGATCATCTCCGCCACCTTTTCCTGGATGATCCCGGGGTGCTCCACGATGCGGACCAGATATAAATACTGCCCTTTCGTAAGGTCATACTCCTTGAATTCTATGTTGCTGATCGAGTCAAGTGCCCTTGCGATCATACCTATTTCTCTCAATATCGCTTTCATCATCTGCTCCTTTTCTTTCGTTGCAAATACAGCCTGTTTCAGATATGCTCAGTATAACGACTGAATGTTGCATTTGCAACAAAAAGGAGGATATACATGACCTACCTGCTGTACGTCATCGGGATCGTCATCCTGGCACTGGGTATTTCGCTTACCATCCTTTCCGGACTAGGCGCCTCCCCGTTCGATGCGCTGCTCGTCGGACTTTCCGAAAGCATCGGACTCACCGTCGGAAGCTGGGAAATCATCATTGCCTTCATTCTGATCGGATGCAACGCGCTCCTCGTCAAGCAGCGTCCGGAGCTCTTCGGGCTTCTCACCGCGATGATTACCGGCATAAGCATCGATACTTGGCTGTTTCTACTGGATGACTTCCTGATGCCCATTGCCTGGTACAGCCAGGGTGCCTGCTTCCTGTTCGGCTTAACGGGGATCGGCTTAGGTACAGCTCTTTACCTGCAGTCGAATTTTGCAGCGATACCGATTGACCGGCTCACGTTAATTTTGAAGGAATGGCTGCGTTCCAGCATTACACTTGCCCGGTCGTTCCTCTATCTCTTGTTCCTGATTCTCGCCTATCTTTTCAACGGGCCGATCGGAATCGGCACGCTGTTGACGGTCATTCTGGGAGGTGTCGTGCTTCACTACTTCATGAACCGGGTAGAGCGCATGACGCGTCGTCCAGCCGGCAGTTCCTGAGGAAAGAAGGCTTTAGACAGCTTCCCAAGGAGGAAGCAATGCCGCTCAGACGTCCGGTTTTGAAGTTAGATATAGGAACGGAATGGTTGAGAAAAACGAATGGCAGTTGGACATATAGCGGCTATTCAAATAAAGGGAAACAATAGCTGAGCGGAAAACTTTTTATGTTAAAGAAACTAACGATCAGTTATATAGCCATTTTCCTTCTAATGATGGCCGGATGCTCCGTCGTTGAAAGCGAAAAGAACAATCAGGAAGCCTATTATAAACTTCAGCACGAAAAAAAGGATGACCGGATACGCTCCCGATCATCCTTTTTTCTGTAGAAATTCCAGCACCTCTTCCTGAAGCCGCATCTGGAACTGCCCGCGGTCAAATCCTTCCGGGTCTTGGGAAGGCGGGAAATCGGGGTGCTTGATGACATCCGGAAACGGGCTCAAAAAAGAAAAATGCCCGGCTTGTTCGATGACTTGATGCTCGACCCGTTCTGGGTGCGGCACTCCCTGAAGCAGGATATCGGCATGGAACGAAGGCGTGATATCATCCTTTTCACCTGTCATCACGAGAATCGGAACGTCCACACGATCAAGAGCACCGGCGGACCGGAACCAGCCTAAGGCAGGTGCGAGGAGAATCATTCTCCTGATCCTCCGCTCTACCTCCACTGCGATCGTTTCCGGATTCCCGTCGTCCGTCTCCCATGGCAGCGTGGCCGGGACGCCTCCCGCTGCGGCGACGGCGGTGTATCCACCCATCGAATGTCCAATCATGGATATGTCCCCGGCATCCACATACTCCCGGAGCTGATCGTCCGTAAGCAGCCGATCGATCGTCTGTGTGATATGCATAGGCCGGCTTATCAGATTTTCCCGTGTGTTCTCCAGCCGATTGTCGTCTTTATTATTAAAGGGGTGCACCGGCATCGCCACGAAAAAGCCGTGACGTGCGAGATAACGGCCAAGCGTCCGATATACGAGCGGCGTGCCTCCTGTCCCGTGAGAGAGGACGACTAGAGGAGAACTTCCCTTACGCGGATCGGCCCCTTTTGCAATAGACATCTGGTATGGGCCGAGGTGCCCTTCTTTTTCCTCTGTTTCTGTAGGATAGAAAAGGTAAAGGGGGTAAGAAACGCCCAGGTGGTCATCCTCCACCTCTATCTTCTGAAAGCCCGCATTTGCTTGTGTCTTTTGTTCCAATTCCCATACCTCCATGTTTATACAGGCTGCTTGTTAATGACGATTGAAAGCTTATAGTTCGCCTGTTTATTTAAATCCACGAGAAACGCATCCAGTTCTTCATAGGACGGAAAGCGGCATTCGAGAATGTAGCATCCGTCTCCGCTGATTTTATAATGATTCGAAACATACTCCTTGTTTGCGTCAACGAACTCTAAATACGGCCGGTGATGAATGCTTTCAGTGATGATTGTAAGGAAGGCATGAATCGTAAAGCCCACCTCCTGCTGGTTGAGGGTAATCGTATAGCCTTCGATGATGCCCTGATCCTCCAGCTTGGCGACCCGGGAAGCGGCGGCCTGACCGGTCAAATGGACCTTATCCCCAAGCTCCTTCATCTTGATTCTGCTGTTCTTCGTCAATTCTTTGATGATCTGCCAGTCTGTTTGGTCGAGCATCCAGCTTCCATCCTTTCATAAATCAAGTGAAAACAGAGAAAGACTTGATTCTGTCTATGTATCCCCTTTTTTCTTAAGTATAGAATAGACCTGAGCCTAAAATAAAGGAGATGTTCTCATGAATATACAACTGATCCGCAACGCCACCCTTCTTGTCACCTATGCAGGGAAGAAGTTCCTCATCGATCCGATGCTCGCAGAAAAAGGAGCTTATCCCCCGTTTCCAGATTCGCCGAGACAAGAGGAACAGAATCCATTGGTGGATCTGCCGTTACCCGTGGAGATGATCCTTCAAGATGTCGACGCAGTCCTCCTCACCCATCTGCACCTCGACCACTTCGATGACGCAGCGAAGGACGCTTTGCCGAAAGACATGAAACTGTTTGTCCAGAACGATGCGGATGCAGAAACTGTGAAAGAATCCGGATTCCGTCATGTGGAAGTCCTGACAGCCCATACCGAATGGCAGGGAATCGGACTCGCCAAAACAAAAGGAGAACACGGGAGAGGAGACATCCTGACGCTCACCGGGGAAGTCTGCGGTGTCGTTTTCCGCCACCCGTCAGAAGAAACGCTGTATGTCGCAGGAGACACGGTCTGGTATGAAGGCGTGCAGGAGGAAATCGACCGGCACGCACCGGGCATCATCGTCGTCAACGGCGGCGACAACCAGTTCAACCAAGGCGGTTCTCTCGTCATGTCAAAAGAAGATATTCTTGAGGTGCACCGTGCTGCACCTCATGCCACGATCCTGTCTGTTCATATGGAAGCGGTCAACCATTGGATGTTGTCGAGGGAGGAGCTGGAGCGTTTCGCAGAGGAACGCGGATTTCATTCCCACCTCCTTATACCAAAAGACGGAGAAAAGTACAACTTTTAAAAAAAGGGAAGCCGTGGCAGGCTTCCCTTTTTTTCATATAGAAGAAATTACGTAATATTCGGGTCCGTCACAGCCTGGCCAATATTGGCAGGTGCGACCGGCGCTTCGTCACTTTCACTGTCTGATACCGAGATCGGAGAGATATACAAGGAATCTCCGAAATTAACCACTCCGCCACACAAACTTCCAATTTCGATGTTGCCATAAATGATGCACGGCATATTGTTTCCCACCTTTACCTCATGCTTCTATCATCTTATGGAGCTTATCCCATGTTTGTATAGTCGAGCCGCCCTTGTAGAAGCTACTTCAGGCTTTTCCTTTTTTGTAGAAACAAAAGGCTTCGGTCCACCGTTATTCCGTCCATTCCTTAATCCCGGATAAATCGCTGTAAATGGAATCCGGCTGGATGTCGAGTTCTTCTTCCGGAAGCTCGTTCCGGTTGATCCAGGCCGTCCGGAAACCGAAGCTCTTCGCCCCGAGGATGTCCCATGGGTTCGAGGACATGAACAACACTTCCTCCCTCGACACGCCGAGTTTTTCCAGCGCATGGTTGTACGCAGCCGGAGTCGGCTTGTACTGCTTGATCTCATCGGCACTGATGACCGAATCGATATACGGCTGGATGCGGGACTGATCGACGAGTGGAGCGATCATATTCTCGGAACCATTCGAGAAAACGACGAGCTGCTTGTCGGATAGATCCTTCAAGACTTCTTCCACTTCCTCGAACAATGCAAGCTCAAGATAAGCTTCCATCAGACGGCTCTCATCCTCTTTAGACAGCGTGACGCCGTTCTCCTTACAGGCATACCTCAACGAATCGCGCGTAATTTCATCAAACGGCTTATAGCGTTCGAACAACTGACGCAGGAAAAAATACTCCAGCTGCTTGCTCCGCCACGTTTGACTGATCGCATCCCCTTTATCCGGAAACAGGTCGTTGCACGCTTTCCGAACGGAATAGACATCGAATAACGTTCCATATGCATCAAATACAAGTGCTTTAATCATGTTTACATACCTCCGACTCTTCTAATTAAATCCTACTGTATCTCTCCCTTCTGTTCATTGCCACATTTAAGACAAGGCAAACATAGAACATTTCGTAAGCGGCTGCCGAAAAGAGTAAATTCGAAGCGATCTGCAGAATATACCTATTGACTCCACGCCGGATCTATCGTATATTTTCATTGTTATCAAAAATGATAATAATGGAGGAGGAACATTTCATGAGTAAATCAAAAGCCGATGCCATTCTGCACCCGGTGCGGATGAAGATCATCCAATACTTGTCGAGAGGTCCCGCCACAGGCTATGCCATCGTCCAGGCTCTGCCGGAGATTCCGCAGGCAACGCTGTACCGGCACCTTCATGTATTAGATAAAGAAAACGTGGTCCACGTCATCGAAGAGAAGAAAATCCGCGGTGCCGTTGAAAAGACCTATTCCTTAAAAAAGGATGGAGCCCGGATCCATGCCGGCGACTTCGCACAGATGAGCGAAGAGGAACAGATACAATTGTTCACTACACTCTACTTTCAGCTGCTGGATCAGACCGAAGCCTATATCAAGAGCAACCCCACGATAGAAAAAGACCCGTTCGGCTTCAATCGGCTGGACGTGCAATTGACCGACGAAGAATTCTCCGACATGCGAAGCGAACTGGCACAGATTTACGAGAAGTACCATCAAAAGAGCAAGGAGAACAACGGGAGAAAAATCCAGCTCTATCAAATCTTTCTCCCGGAACAGGAGGATACGGAATGAAAAGAATCTGGATAATCAGCTTTCTTTTGAGCATCCTTGGTGCAGCAGGGGGGTACTTCATCGCGATAGAAACCTTCACCACCTCCGCGCTTCCTATTCCAGACCGGGACGTGTTCACGGTTGTATTGACCGTACAGGCTGCCGTCCTGACACTTTTATTCAGCTGGATCGGCCTGATTTTACAGAAGCGTACCGATTTAACGTTAATCAAGAAGGAGAAAAAACAGAAGGGACTTCTTCTTTCGCTGTGGTTCGGTGTGTTGACCGGCTTCCTCATTCAAGCAGGGGATGCATGGGTTTTCCCGCAGATCATTCCCGGGCTTGCCGACCACTCCCCGACCCCTTCTTTTGCCGGGCTTGCCGGCGGAGTGTTGTATGGAGGGATCGTGGAAGAAGTGATGCTCCGACTTTTCGGTATGACACTGTTTATCTATCTGGTCGGGAAGATCCGCAAGCAGCGTTCCGTCCCCGACAGCTATTACTGGGCAGCGATCATCCTGACCAGCATCCTCTTCGCTGTCGCGCACCTGCCGGCCAACGCGGCCTTATTCGGGGAACTCAGCCTTCCGGTTGTTTTTCGAGCGCTTCTCCTGAACAGCATTGGCGGTCTGTTTTTCGGATATCTTTACTGGAAGTACGGCTTCTGGTTCAGTGTATGGTCACATATGACGGCCCATATCAGCATGCAGCTTATCTTTATACCTATATTTTTCTAATTGGAGGCAAGGCAGATGACAAAAGTACAGGAAGCAGTCATAGAGCGAGAAGGAACAAAGCTTTACGGGACCCTTACCCTGCCCGATCCGCACAGCAAGAAAGCGGTCCTCCTCATTCCCGGGTCCGGAAAAGTCGACAGGGACGGCAATGGCGGCTGGATGCAGGCGGATATCTATAAAGAATTAGCCGGCCGCTTACACGAAGCAGGACTGATCACGCTGCGCTACGACAAACGAGGAGTAGGAAAAAGCGAAGGCAGTTATGTGGCAGCAGGCTTATGGGACTTTATCGAAGATGCCGGGGACTGGCTGGAATTTTTGAAAGGCCGTTCCGAGGTGGAGGAAGTCACGGTGATCGGCCACAGCGAAGGGGCGATTATCGGACCTGCCGTCATGAGAGACAGAAGCGCAGACCGGTTCATCTTCCTGTGCGGGTCCTTTGATAAAGGAGAGGAGCTCCTTGATTATCAGAATCGGATGATCAGACAGGAAATCGCCGAGGCTTCCGGCGTGAAGGGGTTCTTTTTCCGGATGCTTAAAGTGAACAAAAAAATTGAAAAGCAGACCCGTAAGTTCTATGAGAAAATCGAGGCGGATCCTTCTGATGTCATCCAATACAAAGGAACGAAAATCAACGCCAAATGGGTGAGGGAAATGAGAGCCTTCGACACAGCTGACTACCTTTCCTACGTGCCTGCCCGTTCCCTCGCCATAGAAGGGGAAAAAGACGTCCAGGTGAAGCAAGGATCCGCCCGTGCATTCGCTTCTCATACCGGCGCGGAAGTGAAGGTTTATCCAGACATGAACCATCTGCTCCGGAAACGATCCGGCGATCATACACTTCTGAACGTAAAGAAAGAATATAAAGAAAGTATCAGGAAGGACGAAATGCACCCGGACATGCTGCGGGATCTGGTCCAGTTTCTCCAATCCTAAATGCTGTAAGCCAAGCATACAGACAAAAAAGGAGGGTCATCAGAATGACCCTCCTTTTCCTTCAGCGACCCTCATCGGCGTTCTGCTTCCTCAACTCCGCAAGAATCTCCTTCAAATACTCGTTCCTCTCTCTGGATCGATGCAGCATAGCCGCAACGAAATAAATAGCGAATCCGAGGATACCCAGATAGAAGATTACATTTAAAAATCCAAAAACCATAAAGGATTCCATACCTGTCCTCCTTCTTTTTTGACAGTCTCCCAACTGTCGTCTATACTTCGATATCCACCTGTAGAAAAGGAGACGATTACCTATGTACGACCATTCTGATTTAGTGGAAGCGAAACGGCAGCTCGATTCCACGGTCCACAAGCTGAAAGAGACAGTAAAAACGTTGCAAGCGAAAGAAAATCCGGCCCGCTACAAGGCACAGATCACCTTAGCCAAAAGGCGTATCCATGCATTTGAATTGTCCCTATCCCTCATCGAAAGAGAAATTTCCACATTAGAAACGGATGGTTAAAAGCCGCTTATACCTAATAATAGAAAGGAGTTTTCCGTAAAGGGCGGAGGGAAATGGACAGGCTCCGGCCGCCCCGTGGAAAGCGTCCCATTTCCCGGAGCCCGGTGCTCCCAAAAACTTCTTCCTCAACAAGCTAAAAAACCTCCTTTTAAAAGAGGCTTTTCTTTAATCCAACCGTTCCGGATGCTCCACATACCACTCCAATATGTAACCACAGCTCGAACAGTATTTTGAAAGGACCGGCGAAGATGTGCTCCGCGGATTTCCTTTCGGCAACATATGTACAGCGCCGGATGCGGAATGAACGACGCCCTCTTTCACTTTCTGCCCGCCGCATTTCGGACAGGAGTCAGTCTTTATCATCGGAATCCCCTCTTTCCACCTTATGGTATCTATACGTACGCGGTGGATTTCGGTTTCAACAATGGCGTTATTTTCCCGGAAGGTAGATGGACTTTCCATTGTTTAGAGGATGAAATAAGCCAATGGTATCCCGATCAGGTTCTTCCTCGTACAGATCGTGAACGAGGGGATGATCATGATCCTCGCTGTCTATATAAACGACTCCATCCTCATCCGGCTCCACCATGACCTCGTAAAGCCCCTTCCCCGTCAGCTCCTTCAGAATTTCGGATTGGCGGTCTTCCTCTTCCTGCAGGCGCTCGATCTCTGCCCACTTTTCTTCTTCTGACATGTTTTCCCTATCCATGTCTACATCCCCTCCTCTTTTTTCTTCCTTTTTATCCCATAAACTATTTCCTTATCCTATCATTCTTCCTATGCAAAAAAAAGGACTTCTCTGTAGAAGACAGCCTACTTTCCTGATAAATAATACCTGGCATTGGCGAAGCATATTCCACCTAAGAGAAACAGTAGGACGACTGCCCAGCTGGCAATTGCCCCATAATCCCCGTGAAAAATGTACTCGTTCGTCAACGTGATGATAACCATCGCGGCCATCACCACAAACATGCCGATGACGTACTTCATCCATCATCCCTCCTTCCTCTATCTTTCATTCCAGCTTCCGTCAAGTACATCAAGATCGGATAAGCTGCGAACACTAGTGCCAGCGACAACACGACCGGCACATGTTTATGTAAGAACGGACTGACCGCAATGACGACCAGAATATAGAGAAAACGGACGATATCCTTAACCTTTTTCGCTCTTGACATCTTCTCCTCCTTTCCGGACTACCTTCGTGACCAGATTACCACTGGCAGGAGAACGAGTGATAATAGTCCACCACCGATGGACAGCGCAGCATATCCGGCGTGTGCGACAACCATTCCTGAGAGGGCCCCGCCGGAAGCACCTGCGAGCGCAACGAACACATCAAGCGTCCCCTGTGTTTTCGCACGTGTGAACGGCGTCGTCGAGTCGATGATCTGGGCGGTACCGCTGATCAGTCCGAAGTTCCAGCCTAATCCAAGGAGCGATAAAGCAACGATTAAGAGCACAACCGAATCATCCGGAGCGAGCGCTGCCACCAGTCCTGCGAGCAGCAGTGTCACACCCGAAGCGATGCTCATCGCGGTACGGCCGAATTTGTCGACGAGGACACCGGTCACAAGCGACGGGAGATACATCGCTCCAATATGGAAACCGATGACCATGCCGATCTCCCGGAGTCCATGACCGTGATGCCCCATGTGAACAGGAGTCATCGTCATGATGGCAACCATCACCATCTGGGTGAGCACCATAACCACTGCTCCGACCGCAAGTCCGCGCTTGTTAACCGCTGCAGCTACTGCTCCATCCCTTGTGAGAACTTCCTCCTGAACCGCCAGCTTCTTCGCCATCGTCAGCGGATCCGGCCGCAGCATAACGAAGAGAAACAGACCAGCCAAAAGGAAAGCCGCCCCCGATAAGAGAAACGGCCCGGCGAGCGCCGGGATACCGATAGACAGAGCCGCATTTCCCATGACACTGACAAGATTCGGCCCAGCCACCGCTCCGAACGTCGTCATCACCATCGTGATGCTGACCGCGGTCGCCCGCTGCTTCCGATCCGCTAAATCCGTACCTGCATAGCGTGCTTGGAGGTTCGTTGCTGTTCCTGCTCCGTAGATGAATAAAGCCGCAAATAAAAGGAAGACGCTGTTGAAAATGGCAGCGAGCACCACCCCGGCTGAACCGAGGCCTCCTACAGCGAAACCTGCCGCAAGCCCTGTCCTTCGCCCGTACCGCTGGGATAACCTTCCGACCGCCCACGCGGCGACCGCCGACCCCAATGTAAAGAGCGCCGCCGGCAACCCTGCGTATGCATCGGTACCGAGCATCTGCTGAGCAAGCAGAGCACCGACGGTAATTCCGGCTGCAAGGCCAGCGCCGCCGAGAATCTGCGATATACTGACGACCACCAATACTTTGCGGTACAACGTTTTCCGCTGTTCCTTTGACACATGTTCAGAAGCTGTTTCTACTTTCTCCATTCCCATCCAGGCACCTTCTCACTCGTTATTCTTTTTTTCTATGTATAGGATCATTCTATGAATCTATCGTTTTAATGTCCTTCTCCCAGCCAACTTTCCTCTTTCATCATATGTTAGTTAAAAGAGACGTCCTTTGTCTCTTTCATTCTATCGGAAAGGAGGAATGCTTATGTATGCATCCGACGGGCTCCTCAAGTCCTACAACCAAAAAGAAACACCACCATCCCTGCTTATCCCGCTCCAGACGACAGGGGTAGAAACGGGCCTGCAGGTTCCAGTAAGCTTGGAGCGTCTATGCTTGAGCGATCAGATAGAACTGATCGCAACCGCGAATTGGCTGATCACATTGGGTGGAGCGGCTGTCCTCACTGCCTACCTCCCCATCACAGCGGAGCCGTTAACGACTCTGGAATCGACGGTAAACGTAATGGTCGAAGCCCCTGTCACGTTTAACGTGTACCGCGATGAAGAACTGATCTTCACGACTACGGATTTCCGGACGCTTATGTTCCGGGCAAGGGTTCCCGGCGCCGTCACCTCCACGACGGAAAGTATAAGTATCTCTCAGATCGACCTCACTCCCGTGTCTACAAGCAACGGACTGCCGCCTGCTGCGACGACCACCTTCCAGTATATCGACACAGATACCACCGCCGTAAAACACGTCTATACGATCACCGCGCAGCTGGGCAGGTATTCACCTGTACCGATGGTCAACTCTCTGCGAACGACAGATACCACAACTCCGCTGATTCCGGTAAACTTCACCATCACCAGCTTTCAACCGATTGCGCTCATATCCTACACAAACTTCTCAGGGAAAGTCATCAGGAAACAAGATCCCTGCCGGAAAAGGAACGGACAGAACGAAAGGCTGTAAAACAAGTATATAGCCCGTGACAGCCCAACAACTATAAATATCCTAAAAATCAAGCCCTGCACACACCGACATGCAGGGCTTGATTTCTCTTATTTCCGAAGTATCTTCTCCATCGCTTTTCCCTTTGCCAGCTCGTCGATCAGCTTATCCATATACCGGATTTCCCGCATCGTCGGTTCTTCGATCTCTTCCACCCGCACTCCGCAGATGACGCCTTTGATCATCGTCCGGTTCGGGTTCAGCGCTGGAGCCTCCGCGAAAAAGGTCTGGAAGTCTGTCTGATTTTCCAGGACACCCTCCATTTGTTCCTGGCTGTAACCGGTGATCCAGCGGATGATTTCATCCACTTCCTCTTTCGTCCGCCCTTTTCTTTCCGCCTTGGCAACGTAAGCCGGATAAACCTTCGCAAAGCTCATCGAATAAATTTTGTGCTCAGGCATAAGATTCCCTCCTTCCACTGTCTGTAGTTCCTGTATATCCAGCGTAACATAAAACACCTACCGCTATACTCAAAAAAAGCGGTCCTTCCCAAAGAGAAGAACCGCTCCTGCGCCATCCTTTATGCATTTCTGCTTTTGTACAAAAGAAAAATGAAGTAAGGGGCACCGATGGCTGCTGTAAATACACCGGCCGGCACTTCCAACGGAAGGAACAGCGTCTTTCCCGCGAAATCTGCGAGCATGACGAGAATTCCCCCGAGCAGTGCCGCAACCGGAAGCAGCGGAGCAAAGCCCGTACCGACAAGCCTCCGTGCCATATGAGGGGCCATCAAACCGACGAACCCGATGCCGCCGGCGAAGGCTACCCCGACAGCCGTGAGCCCGATGCTCAACAACAGCAGCAAGAGACGGCTCAACTTGACGTTGCTTCCGACTCCCGTCGCAATGCCGTCTCCTAAGTCCAGGATGTCGAGCTGCTTCGTGACCATTGCCGTCACCAGCAGCAGGACGACCGCAGCAGGAAGCAGGATCGTCACCTGGTCCCAGTTGGCGGCGCTCACAGAACCCGTGATCCAGACGTTCGCCTGAGTCGCCTGATAGATCGGTCCTTTGATCATGAACAGCGTCGTCAAGGACTTCATGAACATCGACACTCCGATACCGATCAACACCAGCCTTAAAGCCGAAGTCGTCTTTTTCCTTGCGAGGAAGTACACGCTGAAGCCTGTGATGACCGCGCCGATGAAGGCGGCAAGCGGCATCCAGTGAATACTTACCATCAAGGAATTGTTCTGATCCGAGAACAGCATCAGGAAGACAACGACAGCCACTGACGCTCCACCCGTTATCCCGATGATGTCCGGTGATGCGAGCGGATTACGTACGAGACTCTGAAGGATGCCTCCCGCTACAGCCAGACAAGCACCGACGAGGAAGGAAACGATGATCCTCGGTAAGCGGAACGACTGGATGATCAATTCATGGTAGGCGGTACCGTTTCCGATCAATGTTTGAAAAACGTCAATCGGATTGATCATCGTCTCACCGACCCCGGTACTGATCAGGAATACGATCGCTGCCGTCAGTAGCAGGATCAGGCTGATACGCAAGGCTTTTTTATCAATAAGAAAGGAAATACGCCCGTTCTTCGAGCGGATCGTTTTGTATCTATTCATGCGTCCTCCCTCCCTTTTCTCGCAATGTAAATGAAGAAAGGAATGCCGAGCATCGCGGTCATGACACCAACAGGCACCTCACTCGGCATGACGATGTACCTTGCTGCGATATCCGCGTTCAGCAAAAGAATTGCGCCGAGAACGGCACTGTACGGAAGAATCCAGCGGTAATCGTTGCCGACCAGGTACTTCGTAATATGCGGCACGACGACGCCTACGAAAATGATCGGACCTGCGATGGCGACCGAACCTCCCGATAACAGCACGACCGTAGCAATGCCGAAGAACCGGACAAGCGGCGTTTTCAGCCCGAGACCGTTCGCTACGTCATCTCCCATGACAAGGATATTGATCTTCCCGGCAAGGAAAATGCACAGGACGAAACCAACCGTCATATAAGGAAGCACCGTGATCAAGGATTCCAGCTTCCTTCCCTGCACCGATCCGGACAACCAGAAAAGCACTTCATCAAAGGCTGCCTCATTCACAACCAGCAGTCCCTGCGTCATCGAAGAAAAGAACGCCGCCATCGCCGCTCCGGCCAGCGTCAGTTTGACCGGCGTCAGTCCTTCCCTCCCGGCAGAGCCGAGTATGTAGACGATCGCCGCCGTCACGCCTGCTCCGAGGAAAGCGATCCAGGTAAAGGCTTGGATATTATTGATGGAAAAGAAAGAAAAAGCGACGACGATAAAGAAGCCTGCTCCGGCATTGATCCCGAATACGCTTGGAGATGCGAGCGGATTGTTCGTCAGCGCCTGAAGCAGGACACCGGAAACGGCAAGCCCCGCCCCGACGACCGTCGCAATCAGCGCCCGAGGAAGTCGGACATCCTGAATGATGATATGTTCATTGGAATTATCGAAATCCAGGAACGCCTGATAGGCCGTGTTCCAGCCCGTGTCGGCATAACCGTACACAATGCTTGCCCCCATCGACGCAAGCATAAGCAGGACACTGCCGATAAATACAAGTGTTTTTGCTCTATTGGAATGGATCAAGAGAATCTCCCCTACACCAAAGTGTTAAAAAGCGGAAGCCGCAAGCGTTCGCCACTTCCATACAACCATTGAAATTGTATCAAACATTCTTATTATTGAAAATGATTTTCAATATCGCCATTGACAAACGTATCATCTTTTTTACTATATAGCTTAGATAAATGATAATGAATATCATTCTTAGGAGGAGACTTATGCGTACATATAAGAAGAGTTTATGGGTATTCTTATCCGTTCTTGCACTGTTGTTCATTACCGCATGCGGAAGCGACTCGGATAAAGAGGCAGAAGACACCAACAGTGGCGACGGCGGGAAATCGTACACGGTGAAGCACGCGATGGGAGAAACGGAAATCCCGGAGAAGCCGAAGAAAGTCGTCGTACTGACTAACGAAGGAACAGAAGCCGTCCTGGCACTCGGCGTCCAACCGACCGGAGCCGTCCAATCGTGGCTTGGCGATCCTTGGTATAAGCATATCGAAGAAGACATGGATGGTGTCGAGGTCGTCGGTCTGGAGCAGGAAGTGAACGTAGAGAAGATCGCGGAACTGCAGCCGGATCTGATCATCGGTAACAAACAGCGTCAGGAAGCCGTCTATGACAAACTGAGCGCTATTGCACCGACCGTATTCTCCGAGCAGCTGCGCGGAGACTGGAAGGAGAACTTCAAGCTTTACGCAGAGGCACTCGGCCTTGAAGACAAAGGCGAAGAAGTACTTGCTGACTATGACGCGCACGTCGAAGAAGTGAAAACAGCCCTTGGAGATAAGACAGATCAGGAAGTTTCCGTCGTACGCTTCATGGCCGGAACATCCCGGATCTACTACAAGGATTCCTTCTCCGGAGTCATCCTTGACGAGCTTGGCTTCAAACGTACCGAAGCACAGACAGAGATGTTCGACGAAAGCAACAAAATGGGTGAACTTGCCATCGAAGTAGGAAAAGAAGCCATTCCGAAAATGGATGGAGATATCCTCTTCTACTTCACTTACGCCCCTCAGGACGACCGGGAAGCATTGAGCACAGAAGAAGAATGGACAAGCGATCCATTATGGAAGAACCTCAATGTAGTCCAGGAAGGAAACGCTCATAAAGTGAGCGATGCCGTCTGGAACACTGCCGGAGGCGTCATCGCGGCCAACCAGATGCTCGATGAACTGCAGGAAATCATGACAGAAGAATAATATTCTCTAATAAAGGAAAGAACGAACGGCCGGGGAGCTTCCCCGGCCGTTTTCAGGCTGTCGAGAAACTCTAAAGAATAAACGGATGGGATAAAAATCTTCCGTCCATGAAACTTTTTAATCAAATATCCATAACGATGAATGAAGGGAATTATGGCAAAGGGTGGAGTGGAATAGAGCAGACTCCTGTGGGAATAGTGGCACAGGTGAGACCCCGGAAGAGCGCAGCGATGAGAAGGCTCACCGGCCACCCCACGGAAAGCGCTCTATTCCACGGAGCCCGCCCGCTCCCTATAAAAGTACTTCTTCAACAAACTACGAACGGCCGGATAGCTTCCCCGGCCGTTTTTTTCATGGTTATAAGCTCATCCCGATCCATATAAGTAATGCCGAGCAGAGGACAGCCAAGATGACAAGACTTTTGGACCCGCCTGCCTTCGCCTTTGCACCGGGAAAATCACGGAGAATGACCGCGGCCCAGCCTCCGATCACTAATAGAATGATGACGATGTTCCTTCCCATCTCCCCCATCAAAACCCTCCATATTCGGATGTAATAGACTCCATCCAATTGAAGTACCCTTCCACTCTCCCTTCAAACTACTGTTCACCATTGAGCAATTCGGCTCATTTCTATCAACAAAGGCGATGGTACAAGCGGGTAGGAAGTTTTTTCATAGATTATTAAAGTAAGAGACGTCTCCTATATTCCAGTAATGGAGGAGGGAAAATCATGAACTTCTTACGAAACTTAGTTGCGGTACTGATCGCTGTCCTGTTTTTGCTGGGTCTTTTGGTCGCTGTTCTACTAGGATCCAGTGAGCAACGCCAGATCGTCATTAACTGCATTAATGAGATCCTGCGAACCATCAACTAATCATAAGGGGCTATGGATAAAACCACAGCCCCTTCATTATTAGAGAAAGGGGAAATACCTATGAGTAAATTCGATCAAATCGACAAGAACAATTCAAAAGAAACGAAGAAAGATTCGTCCCAAGAATTGAATTTGGATTCTTTGATGAATCTCGCATCCAAACTGACGAAAGAGGATGCTTTATTCAACAACCTGCTGAAAAACGATGCTGCAGACGACTTGGACCTGTCCGGCATTTTCGGTGATATCACCGGAGCCGCTTCGGACACGTTTGAAGGGGTAAAGAAGGAATTAGTGGAAATTAAGATGGAATTGGTGAAGCTGAATACGAATATCGAGGCTCTATTGAAAAAGTCTTAAAGAAAAGAGGTTGATCCTGGGATCAGCCTCTTTTTCTTTAAACGTATCTAGCTTTTAATTTAATGAATTTATATCCATTTTGATTGGGTCCAGTTCTAAGGGATCGTTAGGATCTTTCCCTGTTAACGCTACTTTAGGATAAATTTCTATGTAACTGGTCCTTTCTCGTATTTCTTCTGGAATGATACTCCTTCCTTTCACAACAAGTCTCCCATTTTCCTTTTTAGTCTCCAAATCAATACCATCCATAGAAATAGTTATCTCTCTTCCTCGATCGTCATATGCTTCTAGTCGGACCTGATTATGTACCTCTGAAGAAGGAAAAGAAGCAGTATAATTGATGGCAGTCGAAGCTTTCCCTTCTATAATAGAATCAACTTGCACACGGATAGATGCTGCCGTATCCTCGCTCTCTTTGTTTACCGACAGGACGTTGTAGGGCAGTTGTTTAACAGGAACATCAAAAGACCACTCTCCCTCTTGCTTTCCAATTCTTAAGAATTCCAAAGGAAATGTAGTGTGCTCGGGCATACTTTCATAAGGATAAGGAATCTGAATTTGACCTGTGTATCCGTCTTCGATCGGAGTAAAATAGACGATCTCGCGGCTATCCGATACCGACTCATCTCCCTGATAAATTTCGTAAAATCCGCTGACACGTGCGCCATCATCGCTCTGAACATCACCTTTCACTTCTACGGTCACCCCCATTACCGCTCCATCATAATAAGCACTGGTTATACGCACTTTAATGTCTTTTGCAGTAGCCGTCTCCTCTAATTCAGTAACCAAATTTTGAGATGCTAAGTTCCTTCCTATAGAGTCATTAAAAGTGGAATATAAGTGACCTACTACCGGCACTTGTGCCATGACATGAGATACAGATGGGACAGCAAACGTAGCGAACATGATAATAATAAAAGCAGTTGCAGAAAGAAACCATTTTATGTTTAGATACCCTTTCCTGCCTTCCCCCGATCTGTGTGTACTTCCTATACGTACACCCATCTTTATCGCTTGCCGGACGTCATCCTCCGGAACATTGATATCGTTGTATTTTTCATTGAATAATTTCTCCTTCATGGTAACCCTCCCCTTTCAAGATTACCTTCAATTGTTTTTTCCCTCTTAGAAGGTAGGTCTTTACCGTATTTACCGGAACGTCCATAATTTCAGCGACTTCTTTTATTGGAAGGTCCTGATAGTAAAAAATAACAACGGCATCGCGATACTTCTCCGGCAATCTATCCAACGCCCAAACCAAATCCAGATGTTCAACAATACAATCATCTTTCCCCGTTGAAACTTGACTAATTTGTTCCAATGGTAACTCCTTTTCCTTCTTCCTCTTCCATTCATAAGAACTATGGATCAGTATTCTAGTGATCCAGGTTAAGAAATATTTGCTTTCTCTTAAATTTTTTATGGCCAGAAATGCTTTATAAGCCGTTTCTTGAACAATATCCAAAGCATCATCCCTGTTACCGGCATATAAATAAGCTGTTCGATACAATCGATCGCTGTATTGAATCAGCAGTTTCTCGAATGCCTCTGAATCTCCCTTCTTCGCTTTCTTAATCAGTCTGTGATTCTTCACTTGATCCTCCCCTTATAGTCTTTAGAGCTCATTTCCTGTATAAAAGTTTCAACTTTTTACAAAATAAAAAATACGTACTCTTTGAAAAGCACGTATTCCTAATTATATATTCATATTGGTTCCGTAAATAATCCGGCAATAAGGATCATCCGTCCCGCTAAAACCACGGCGGCTCCTATAAACAAAATGGTTAGAAGGGAACATCTCACACCATGAACGGCACAACCAAAGTCAGGACAGGGAGGATACCAACACTCCGAAGCGAATCCTGTATGTTCTAGTCTTTTATACGAAAGTAAACAGAGGGGATGATATAAATCTGCTAAACGTTGCAATTTAAGTAGTGTGAATCAGTGTTAACATAAACTGTTTATATATATGTCTCGTTTACAAAGTAAGAATAAAGCAGTCTGCGTCTCTCCAAGCTGTTCATCAAAGCTTCCTCTCCGGTCTCTTCCCATCCCCCTGCTCGCTTTCCTCCACCTCTTCGTCTTCCAAATTTTCTTCCTGGAACTCATAGACGACCTGGCCGGTAATATGATCGAACGGCGTATAATAATTGTGGATGGTTTCTTTCTTTATAAACAATTTATAGGCAACGAAAATAAGCAGCGACACAAAGGCAAGCGAGAAAACTGCCACGATATAAACCATACATTCCTCTCCCTTCCTTCATGAATCCTGCTTCTTCGCCCATTCCACCTGCCTGTCCTGCAGGTCTTCGATGATCTCTAAAGCAAGCGACTGGACTTCCTGCAGCTTCTCCTGACTGATCCAACTGATTGTGTCCTCCTTCGAGTGGAGCAGGTCGGAAACCCCGGTGCAGCTGAACGGGATACTCGGGACGCCGCGCGCGAAAAAGGTGTAATGATTGCTTTCATACCACGGGGTTCGCCATTGCACCGCAGGGTGGGCGTGCTTCCGACGCTTCAACGCTTTCTCCAATGCCTCTGACCCGGCCATAAGCGTCATCGTATTCGTGCCGAGGGACTGACCGATACCGTCAAAATTCATGGCGACAATTGCATCCTTCAAACCTGCTTCGTGTTCCTTCACGTAGTGCTCGTCTCCGAGGCCGAGGTATTCTTCCGAGCTGAAGGCGATGCACTCAAATCCTGTACGCCAGTCCGTCCGCTTGGCGATTTCCTCGACAAGCGCGAGGAGGAGGGCGACACCCGACCCATTATCGAAGGCGCCGGCTGTATCGAATACGGTGTCATAGTGGGCGGCAAGAATGATTTTCTCCCGACCTGCTCCTTGCCTGCGACCTATCACATTGCACGTTTTCCCCTGTCTTCTCTCCGACTGGATCACGACCGTTGCGGTACCCTTGACGGAAAGAGCCGTCTCCGGCGTTACCGTGAGAGACGGAATCCGGAAGTCCCAATCGTTGACAATCGGAACACGCTGCCCTTTCTCCATACTTACGAAGAGGATGGCAGAAGGCTCTTTATCCTCAAGTAATTGAATCGTCCGGCGGTGATGTTCCGGGTTATAGATGGAGAAGCCCTTTGGAACGTAGTTTTCCTTGGAAAGCTCCCCATAGAGAAAAGCGATTTTCCCGTGGAGTTCCGGAGATGCGTCCAGTTCATCCATCGTGCAGAAAGGAACGATCTCCCCGGTAACGGCACACGACTCGGAAAAGTTATTCCCCGTTGCTTCCAATCTCCTCCCGTCTACCTCTATGTAAGCATCCGTGAGCTGCCAGTCCGGCACTTCAAACGTCTGCACCTCTACCTCCATACCACAGCCGGCAAAGCATTCCTCTATATACTGCGCCGCTTCGTGGTTGGCTTCACTTCCGACCGGGCGGCACCCAATCTCTTCGGCTAATTTTTTCAGATGAACCATCGACCTCTGTTCCATCCCACTCCCCCTTTTAGGCTCCCTGCACCTTAAGTGTCGTCCCCATCTCCACTCGAAATGTCGTCATCGAAAAACTCTCTATCATAAGAATGAAAAGAGCTATGGTGCCTGACATCCGGACTCGCTAAGACCTCCCCTTTCCTCTGCTTGTGCGTCCGTTTCCAACGAAGGATGGAATAGACGATTCCGCAGACTAAGGCTGTGTAAATAAGAAAGTCCGCCTCATAAAAAAGGTAGATACACACTCCAGCGGCTGACAGAATTAATAACAATACTTCCAATCCTTTCATCATTTCCACCTCTCTTACTTGTGTACGTTCTCTCTCCCTCTTCGTTTCAAATCATTTCCAGAATACAAAAAAGGCGACACGTTCGCCGCCTTCCTTCTAATCCAATTTTTTGATGATACGGGCCGGATTTCCTCCGACCACGACATTGCCCGGTACATCTTTTACAACGACCGCACCAGAGGCGATCACGGCATCATCACCGATGGTAACGCCCGGATTGATGACTGCCCGCCCTCCGATCCAGACGCGGTTCCCGATCGTCACCGGCTTCGTGAATTCAATTCCGGACGTCCGCTCCCCGGCATCGGTCGGGTGGGTATTGGTATAAATGTGAACGCCGGGCGCAAGCATGCACTGGTCGCCGATCGTCACTTTCCCGCCGTCCAGTATCGTGCAGTCGAAATTGGCATAAAAGTCTTCCCCGACATGAATGTTATAGCCGTAATCACAGCGGAAGGCCGATTCCACGTAAAGCTGCTCTCCTGTCGAACCGAAAAGCTCCTTCAACACTTCGGCACGTGCCGCTTCGTCCTCTTCTTCTATATCATTCAGCCTGCGGACCAGCCGTCTCGACCGGCGCCTGCCTTCGAGTAATTCTCTATCGGCCGGATCATAAAACTCACCGGCGATCATCTTTTCTTTTTCAGATTTCATTCCCATAGCCCCTCTGCAGATGAAGTTCTTTTCTCTTTATCTATTCTGGAAGAGAGCAGGGATTCCTTCTCTATCTCCTATAAAAAATAGCCTCTGAGAATAGAGGCTAAAAATAAAAAATGCTTATGTGGAGAGCGGACTCCGGTAAATGGGACGCTTTCCACGGGGCGGCCGGTGAGCCCGTAGGAGTATGCCCATTTACCTCCGCCCTTCAAGGTAATTATCCCTTTTCATTTGGGTGTCTTTTTGCGAAGTTTTTCTTAAGTCCCATGTGAGAATTCAGTAAAAGTCATCTTTATTAAGGTGTTGTCCTACTTCCGATCTTCCGGCGTAAGTAAACCTATAATGGTTACAACCAAACCAAACCCACCGATCCACAAACCGTAGCGAAGCCCGGGCTCGTTTTGGAACAAGACGCCGACTAACAGAATAGCGATTCCAGCTAACATGATCTTGATAGGAACGTTCAAAAGAAACACTCCTTTCTATTTCCTAAAACTATGTACATTTTTTCGAAAATCAGTTTATCATACACAAAAAAGATAGACGACCATCTTTTTGACCAGAAAAAAGGAAGCAGGAATGAGAATTCACTGCTTCCAAGTTTAACCTAGAAAGAAAGAGAAGCTTGTGTGTTCGATTGATACGTAAACTTGGAGCTTGGGGAAACGGATAGACTTACACCTGACCAAGAAATAGAAGGCGTTACGCTAATGCTCGTTTCCTGGTGCGCATAATCTCCAAATGCATCAATTCTACTCGGTGAATTTCTCGGAGTTACAGTATAGTACATATACAGATCCAGCCTCTCGACTCTTCGGTTGTACCTTCCTGTATATTCGTCGTTTTTCAAGTTCATCGCGACTCCGTAAGCATTTGATTGTCTTTCCCACTTATTGCTTGCGGATGTATAATTGGCATGATCGGTCTCTTTTCCAGTAAAAGGATCGTCGATTGTCCATGTTTGTCTACCATATTCTCCACCATCTGTGTACCAGTCACTATCCTTTACAGCAGTGGACAACACATCTACTTTTCTGTTGGAAGGCATAATGGACCAATCCAAATCGGTTTTTACCCGATACTTCCCGCCACCCAAGTAAATGATGACCGTCGTCATAGTTTTGTAGGATGTACTAGTAGTCGGCGCAGCATTGTAGTGAAACCATCATTCAGCTTCTCCTTAGCGACTCCTTCTTCATACTCCTCTTTTGTTATCTCTTCTGTCGTAGACTTGAAATCATCCTCCTGGGATTCTTTTGTTGCTGCTATACTGCTTTTGCTTTCAGCTTTTGCAGCATCACCGACATAGTCTTTCTCTTCTTCATAACCCTCCGGCAAATCTTCAGTAACTCTATAATAATTCGTATCTTCGCTTACAACTTCTCCTGAAAGACCTTTGTTAAGCTCCCATTCTTCCTGGTCCATCGTTACTATCTCATCTTTTGAGAAGCCTAATGATTGTAGGCTCTGAATATTTTCTTCTGTAAACTCAATGCCGTTCTCATTCGTAATGTCCGCTTCTTCTGCATAAACGGCACTTGACCCCATTCCAACTATAAAAGCACTGCTAAACAGTACCGTTAGTAACCTTTTCTTCATCTAACCTCTCCTGACGTATGTAGTAATACCCAGCGCTGAAATATTATGTTTAGATTACAATTATTTTACTTTTATGTAAACGAGTCATGGAGGATTTTTCTATTAATTATGCATTTAGATTAGGATGAACTAATAAAGTTACTTTTTTTTCAAGCAAAAGGATTCTTTATTCCTGATAAAAAAGGTTCAAGCAGAAATAGAAAAAAGGGCGACGGTTCGCCCTTTTCCCTACGAATGCTTCTTCCGGATGACGGCCATTTCTTTCCCGAACCGATCTCCGTTGTCGATAAAACCCAGACTCTCGTAAAGCTTGTGAGCTCCGGTATTCTTCGGATGGTAGCCGACAACGATCTTCCCGGCCCCCAGTAACTTCTCCATTTCGGTAATCATCAAGCTCGTTGCCGCCCTGCCGATTCCCCGCCCCTGGAACTTTTTATCGACCATGATACGGTACACCCAGTAACCGTCCAATTCCTCCAGCACCGAATTATACATGAGGAAACCGACGACCTCCTCTTCCAAACAAACAGCATAAGGCTTCAGCGTCGGTTCGAATTTGGATTGGGCAATCGATACGGCGTTCGGCTCCATGAACTCACGCTGCTCCTCCGCCACTTCCAAGGTACAGCACGCATACCAGTTTTCTTCGTTGCATTCCACAATCGTTACGTTTCCTGTAGTCATTTTCGTATCTCCTCAGCGAATAGTATTTCCTCCAACCCCTTCGTCATCTCCAAAGGGCCGGACTCCTTATTGGACGGCACCACCACTTTGACATCAAGCCCCGGATAGACAGACGCGCGGAAGCTGACGCCCGGGTCGTACCCCATCACGTGATACTTGTAGATATCTCCGTCTTTCTTATTCATCCAGATTCCGTAGCCGTAATGAATCTCTTCGTTCACCGCTCGATGAGGATGAAGAAGTTTGTTCGTCGTCTCTTCCTCCAGCAGCTCATAACGGAACAGTGCCTCCCACAGCTTGATCATATCAGCGGCCGTCGTGTAGGCACCTCCGTCCGATCCGCCCTGTTTCGGGAGGGCGTAAATATTGGTCCGCCACGTCCCTGCTTCCTCCTCATCGATGTACCCGAGAGCCGTATTCCGGGGGAGTCTGTCCATCGAGAAGTAGCCCGAATTCATCATACCGCAAGGCTTGAAAATTTCTGTTTCAATGTATTCCGTGAAGGTGCGCCCTGTTTGCTGCTCCAGGATAAGACCAAGGACGATATAGCCCGCATTATTGTAACGGAACCGTTCGCCGGGCGGGAATTTCATCTGTTCCTCCTGAAAAAGCGGCAGGAAATCATGAAGCGATTCGATCCGGTACACCGGATAGTCCTTCCACAGTTCTTCGTAATCGCTCATCTTCTCTTCGTCGAAGTAGTCCGGCATGCCTGACGTGTGGGTCAACAGCTGATGGATCGTAACCTGCGGGTCCACGTGAGGAAAAGCTATAACCAGACAGTCAGCCAGCGGCGTGTGGAAGTCTATCTTTCCCTGCTCGACCAACATGCAGATGCCGATGGCGGTGAACAACTTGCACCCCGATGCGATTCCGAAGCGGGTGTGAATATCATTCCGCCGTTCCTCCGACCTGTCCGCACAGCCGAAGGCCCGGTGCACCAATACTTCCTCTCCCTGTTTCACATGGACGACACCGGAAAAATCGATATCGCTGCTTATGTTCGTGATGATCCTGTTTAATTCCCTGCTTTCCAACCCCATCTAAACGCCTCCCCTTTTTCTTACATTTTATGCTATATTTATATATTTTTACATCCCTTTATGGAAAGCGCGTACAAGACTTGAAACTTTTCTACAAATATATTAAACTGATTGCTCCTGCTGTTGCCTCACGAATCTTAGAGAGGAGGCAAACCTATGCAAACATACGAAGTCGGTAGCTTGATCAAGAACCACTGCACCCATTGCCACCATGACGAACAAAAAGTCATCAAGGTCGTACCTAACGAATTTTCCGAGAAAATCGTCACGACGCTGTGGACGCAATGTACGAAGTGTGGTCAAAACCATACCCGCTTAAATCAAGAATAATATACAAAAAACGTGCCGGAGTCTTGCTTGCTCCGGCACGTTTTTCGTTTACAGCATCCCTCGTAAAGGAACACACCTTTATGGAGGGATATATATGAAAGTTGCGGTCGTCCTGCTGAAGATCATCGGCATTCCTGTCTACCTTTACCTGGTGATGCTGCTGCTCGATCAGATTTTTGATTTCGAGTCGGCAGAAAAGCCGGCGCTCCTTATTCCGATAACACTTGTGACTTATCTGGATGTCTTTTTCTTGAGGAGAAAAGGCAGGAAACAGGATTAGCATCCGCTCGTAAACACGTCCTGTCAGATGGCGGATGAGTCTTCCTTTTCCAACACGTTCTCGACGTAATCCTTCCCCCATTCATACATGGCATCCAAAATAGGCATGAGACTTTCCCCATGTTCCGTCAGCGAGTACTCGACTTTCGGGGGAACGACCGGGTAGACTTCCCGGTGCACGATCAAATGGGCCTCGAGCTCCCTCAGTTGTGTGACGAGCATCCGCTGCGTGATTCCAGGCATGAGCGCCTTCAATTCTCCGAAGCGTTTCGTGCCTTCCTTACCTAAATGCCATAAGATCAGCATCTTCCATTTCCCCCCAATTACAGACAGGGTCAATTCCTTTTCACAGTTAAACGATTTCTCTCCTAAGTTCGGCATCCCTCTCGCCACCCCTTCTATCATCCAATAGTATACTTTTTATCACTATATGCGATTAATGTGCGTACTTTTTATTCTGGAACGGCCTTAGTATACTATGGAACATGCCCGCGATAAAAGCATTCCACTTTATCCGGCACACGATACTCGAACCATAGAGAAGGAGAGAATATACATGAAATTACAATTAGCATTAGATCTCGTCAATATTCCAGAAGCGATTGAAGTAGTCAAAGAGGTGGAAGCATACATCGACGTTGTCGAAATCGGCACCCCTGTCGTGATCAACGAAGGACTGAAAGCAGTAAAAGAAATGAAAGCCGCCTTCCCGAACTTGACGGTTCTGGCCGACTTGAAAATCATGGACGCTGCCGGCTATGAAGTAAGCCAGGCATCGGCTGCGGGCGCAGACATCATTACCATTCTAGGAACAGCGGAAGACGAGTCTATCAAAGGCGCGGTGGCCGAAGCGAAAAACCAAGGAAAAGAAATCCTTGTCGATATGATTGCCGTAAAAGATATCGCTGCTCGCGCGGAAGAGTTGGATCAGCTTGGAGCCGATTATATCTGCGTACACACAGGCTACGATCTGCAAGCAGAAGGAAAAGACTCCTTCCAAGACCTGCACACGATCAAAAGCGTAGTAAAAAATGCCAAAACGGCCATTGCTGGTGGAATAAAACTGGAAACACTTCCGGAAGTCGTGAAGCAGAACCCTGATCTCGTCATCGTCGGCGGCGGCATCACAAGCAAAGAGGACAAGCAGGCGACCGCACGCGAGATGCAGACATTACTGAAACAAGGGTGAAGGAAATGAAAACGGCTGGTTACTTAGCGGAGATCATGGAAGAACTGTCTCAGACGGTCCATCAGATCCCTGAGTCAAAAGCAGAGGAGCTTGTGAACCAAATTACAGCTTCCAAGAAAGTATTCGTTACAGGCGCAGGCCGATCCGGCTTCATGGGAAAATCCTTCGCCATGCGGATGATGCATATGGGAATCGATGCCTATGTCGTGGGAGAAACGGTAACAGCCAATCTCGAACCTGGTGATTTGTTGATCATCGGATCCGGATCTGGAGAAACGAAAACCCTTGTCGCTATTGCAGAAAAAGCTAAACATTCTGGGGGAAAAGTGGCTGCGGTCACGATCTCTCCGGAATCGACGATTGGACAAATGGCCGACATTGTCATTCCCTTGCCAGGCATGACGAAAGACCAATCTGCCGGCAGTCTCAGCTCTATCCAACCGATGGGAACGCTGTTCGAGCAGACGATGCTGCTGTTCTATGACGCCTTGATCCTTCGCTTTATGGAGAAAAAAGGACTGGATTCCGATAAGATGTATGGAAAGCATGCCAATCTTGAATAATCTGGAAAAGGACACAAAGGAGCATTTGTGTCCTTTTTGTATGGTGGTCTCTTTATCGGTTCACAAAAGAAATTTAAAGAATGGAATACAGCTCTTTAAAGTCATGGAGCGTGTAGTCCGCATGGTCGCTTTCTTCCTTCTTCTCCGAAAAGTAGCAGGCGCTGATTCCCGCATGTTTACCCGAGAGAAGATCCAGGTCCCTGTCACCGATCATGATCGTCTGTTCCGGCTTCATCCTATGTTTCTCTATCAAATGATGGATCGCGTCAGGGCTCGGCTTTCTCGCAAATCCTCGTTCCGCAGTGATGCATTCCGTAAAGCAGTCGGCTATCCCGGCCTTTTGTAGTAATTCGACGGCCGTGATTCCCTTATGGGTAAACAGGTAATTCTTTCTGCCTGATGCAGCTATGTAGGTACAGACGGCTTCGATCTCTTCATACGGCTTAGAGTGTTCCATCTCGGCTTCGCTTCTCTTCTTGTTATAAGCGGCCAGAAAATCTTCATCTATTCCATATTTCTGTTCATAATGCTTGTAGGCAGTGGATGCCGACACCCGCATATGCCCTTCAATGGTTTCTGCCGGCTCGTCAATTCCCCGGCTTTCCAGCGTTTCCTTGAACGCCCGCGCCATCCACGGATACGTATCGAACAGTGTGCCGTCAAAGTCCCAAATGATATGTTTATACACGTTCATTCCTCCTTTATGGTTCTTCTATCACTTTTGAAAAGACCCTCTCCAATATCTTCCTTTTCCCAAAGCTTTTCGGACAGGAAAAACAATGTAAACACATGGAAGATAGGTATTAAATCAAATAAGACGTCCCACCTTCCTAAGCAAATAAACTATGCTACATTTCTCTAACGGATAAGAAATCCCTTCACCACCTCACTGAATAAATCCGGCTTTTCCTGATGTGGAGTGTGTCCGCATTCTTCAAAATGATAAATATCTCCGTCCGTCTCTTTGAATGCCTCCACCTGCTCCTCACAGACAGCCGCGTCATGCTCGGCTGTCATCAACAGCATCGGCTTTTCCACATATTTTAGATGCTGCAACTGACTTTGAAAAATTCCCCCTTCAGATAGAAGACGATCATAGTGAATTTCTGACTTATCATAGAATTCTTCCCACTCTTCCTCTGAATAAGCTGAACCATAATCCGTCGGATGATCGAACGAAAATTGATAGATTTTCACCCTGTCTTCTCCAAGTTCATCGCTTAGTTTCATATACCCTTCTGTCAGTTCTCTTGGAGACAAATTGTCATTCTTAGAAAAAGAAACACACCTTTGTGCCAAGCTTTCCTCGCCGATAGTCCGGGCAATAGCTGCTGTTTTCCGAAGCAGAGATCGTGATGTACGCGCAAAATCAAAGGTCGGGCATTCAAATATCAGTTTATCAATAGAATCCGGATATAGATGGGCATACATAAGCGCCAAATAGCCTCCAAACGAGTGACCGATGACTGACCATTTTTCTATGTAAAAGGACGACCGCAACGCTTCACAATCCTCGATGATATCGGTTAAACCAAAGAGGTCATCCTCCCCGATTTTTTCAGATCGACAGACCCCACGCTGATCAAGGGCAATTATGTGCAGATCATCGGACAGCCTTGCCTTCTGATGGTACGTAAAATCGAAACAGCTTTCTCCAGGACCGCCGTGCAAATAAAGAACCGGAACCTTATCATCGGAACCATACCTCTCCACATAGAGATGGGTACCTCGGACTTTTCTAAAATTACCATCCATTAACGGCATTCCTCCTTTACTTAAGTGCGAACTATTGATGCTGATGCGGTGAAAAGAAGCACATATGCAGGTGTCATACTTACTATTTCCCTATACTCTTTCCATTGATGAAAGGGCAAAAGGTATCTCCTCCAATATATAGGAAACACAGTGGATTTTCCATAGATTGGATATATATTGCGCTTGTTGGACCTTTCACTAAATCTAGTATCCTGCAGTGTGCTATGCTAGAAAATATATTCATATATTTTACTGATATAGAGGTGGGAAAATGTTGAAAGGTATAGAAGACATAAATTACCAGGAAGTAATGGAGTATTCTCTGGACCCGATCATTCTTCATACAGACTACAAAATCCTGTATATAAACAAGGCGGCCGAGGAATTCTTCCGGACGGATAAAGAAAGTGTGATCGGGATAAGCCCGTTAGATATATTTAAAGAGTCGTCCAAGGGTGCAATCAAGCGGAGGATTCAATCGGCTTACGATTCTCCAGCTGCTGTCATTGAAGAGACCATCTATCGAATGGACAAAACAACGGTGACCGTTGAATTATATTGCCATCCCGTTATGCTTGGGGAAAATAATAAAGCCATTCAATCCTATATCCGTGATATCACCATCCGGAAAGAAAGCGAAAAAAAGCAGGAGGATATGCTTCAGGAAATAAACGAGCTGTCAGCAACCATCGTGCCTATTATGAGTAATATTGCTATTCTTCCATTAACAGGGAACATATGTGAGGACAAAGCAGGAATGATCTTAGAAATCATCCCTGAAAAAGTAAAGGATCAAGCACTTAAATACCTCATTATAGATTTCTCCGGGGTGTACAGGTTAGATGATGTGGTGATTGATTCCCTGTTCAAAATCATCCACGTCTTATCTCTGCTCGGCGTACAGGCGGTCCTTACCGGCTTACGTCCTGAAATGGCGATTGAGGCAACAAAATTAGGGATAAATTTGTCTGATGTTCCTACTCTGGCCTCCGTTAAAGACGCCCTTGTTCATTTGGGCATTCATTGATGTTCACAGGTCATCCGCTGTAAAAAACGCAGCCATGACCTGTGACCAATTGCATGCCCCGCCAACCATTTATTTAATAAGCGCTTGTATTTCGTTATATTGAAGTAACTTTACATGTAAACACCTTTCATCATCACGCTATTGGTATATCAAGCGGAAAGGGAGATGCTTCATGAAAGAGCGAATGAAAAACGGGATGATTTCCGCTATCACGTTTGCTGTATTTGCTGTTCTCTTTGGGTACTTTGTCGGCGGAGAGATACGGTGGGAGAACGTTACAGGTCTAGCGATAGGCGGGTTTATTTCCTGGGCCTTCATTATTCCACGGATTCGGAAACTGAGAGGAAAAAAAGAGGAGTAACAGGTCACTTAGGCAAATATTCGTCCTCCTTTAAACCAGCTATTTTTATCAACCGATCTATAGAAACTTTCAACTGCTCTCGGCCTGTTTCCTCTTTATGATGGCCGGCTCTCCTGATTATCCTTTTCCTCTATGTAGGTGATACGCGGTTCATACGTGCAACGTATGTCAAACGTCGTTTCTGAAGTCGTTATGACGTGGTGTTGAATAGAATAGATGTCCCTTCCCGGCCCCGGCTGTTCATCATACCAGTCAAGATATTCCGAATCCGTGCATTTATACAAGTACCACGGCCTGTCGTCTTTTCCAACATCACCCGCCCGCGCTTTGGAAGCATGTTCAACAAAAGAACCCATCTTCACTTCCCCCGCAATCCGGAAGGACAGAACGAAATTTCCCTCGTCATACGAATCCTAATGAAAGTGCATCATACTCTTTTCGTTTTCAAAGGTAAGGATAAGACCATCTTTTGTCTCCCCCCATTCCACCTTCTCCAAATATCTCCCATGTCTATAGGCCGTCGGATTCCAGACGTGCATCTCCATAGTAGTAATGAGGGGCACCCTTTCGAATTTAATTTTTCAGAGGTTGTCCGCGTCGCAGCTGATTCTTACACCTTCCATCCCTGTTGTTTCTCATTTCATAAACGTCTTCCGCAATCACTTCTATCCTTCTTTTCGTAACATGTATGGCTCCTCCGTCGGCAAGTGCGATAAAAGGAATATTTTCTTTGTTTAAATGATGGTAAATGAATTCATCATCTTCTTTGACATAATGACACCATAACCTAGTTCCATGCAGGAGCTGAAGTGGCCTGTATTGGTTGGTTTGTCTCTGTTTAGTCGTGTAGGAAATATCACTTCCGAACAGGATGGCCCCGGCACTTTGACCAAAGATAATTCCTCCATCGTTATAGTACTGTCTTATAACCTCATCGAATCCACTCTTCTTTAATACTTCCAGCAAGGTTACACTTCTCCCTCCACTGAAATAAACCGCAGAAAAACGGGTTAAGTCCTCCCGTTTCTTATCGGCAAGGTCTGTCCACATCACGAATTCTTTTACGCCTAATGGCATAAGGGTACTCTTAATATAATCGAAGCTCCTTTGATAGGATCGATGCTCTTCATCACCAGCCAAAGGGATATAGAGGATGGGTTTATCTGCATCCACCTTATTTACGAGAAACTGATATACGTCGAGGTTTTGTTCATAGCTTCCGCCGCCGGACAGGATTAAGCTTCCCAATTGATCACTCCCTCTCTTATTTATTCTGAGGGTCTGACAGCATCCATAATTAACGATGGAAAACCTAACTGATCCCCTTGATTTCTAGAATCAAATTGTTTGGAACGATAGATGACTCCATCGGCACCATGCCACGTATTAGCATGAAACTGACCTTCTTCATCACAATATTCTAATAGATTCACTTCAAATCCAGCCACCTCAAACAGACGCGTTAAAGAAGAGTAATTATGTACTATCCTATGAGTGGCTGCCGGATGATCCGCAGGGCCTGGTCCTCCTACTTGCACGATTTTTTGATATTCTTCATTAGGGAAATAACCATCCGGAACTGCACAACGAACGTACCCTCCTTCTTTCAGAAACTTCCTGCACAGTTGAGCAGCTCTCACTCCTTCTTCAAAAGTAAGATGTTCCCAGACGTGCTCTGCCAAAACAGCATCTATCGAGTCCGGTTTAAAGTTAGCTTCCCAGGTAGATTCATCAAGAAGATTCACTTCATCCTCCTGTGTATGAATTCAGCCGGGATTATTGTTATGCTCTCCTGCACCAATAACCAGTTTAATGGATTGTTTCTCCATATAGTTTACCTCCTCAACAATTATGTCATTTAAATAGCATGAAAGTGAGGGAAGGTTTACACATAACTCTTAACTTTGATCACTTCCCTTTCTTCAAATCCGAGATGCTCCATCAACAAATTCCAAGTACAAGATAACTCCTTAACAAGCAGAATTCTATAAACAAAGTATCTTTTCCTCTTACATAGTAAATAAAATGGAGATGATGGCTTTGATATCAGACGCCACAGTCGCTTTTGAACTGGAAAATCATGATATGGAAACAAGTTCGATGCACAAACCGTACACTACCCATCTCTTGCAACGCTGCATGAGAAATTTGCCACCATCTTATCGACACAAGAGTCCCATCATCACCCCGGTTAAATCCAAAACACGAAAAAAAGAGCTGCCGAAACAGCTCTTTTACTTCTTCAAAACCGGGATCCAGATCTCGCTCCGGAACGTCGGAGCGCTCACGTCCTTCGACTCATTCCAAAGAATTTCCGGCCCCTCCTTTTGTTCATAGTTCGATGCCGGGAACCATTCCGAGTAAATCCGTCCCCAGACATCCTGCAGCGTTTCCGGAAAAGGACCGGCGGCTTCGAACACCGCCCATGTCGAGGCTTCGACCTCAAGCTTTGCGAAGGCATCGGGACAAGCTTCGGTGGTCGCGACCCCTATATAGTGGTCGAGTTCTCCCTCCTCCTGCATCCTCCCTTCGGAAAAGTTCGCCGATGCACTGAGCATGCCGGACGGTTCGATGTTCGACAGCTGCTTCAGCTCCCGGATCGATGCTTCGTCCAACGCTTCCCACATGGCTGCGATTTCCGGGTTGACCCCTTCGAAAATAATGGGGACCCTTTTTTTCAAACCGATGATACGGAATGCTTCTTTTTCTTCGATACGGTAGTTCATTTCCATTCCTCCTTTGATGGATAACTGGAAGGACATCGGCGGATAGGCTTTCAAGGCTTTTCCGTCCCGCTTCCCTTCAGACGGTGGGATGCCGTGCATGTGTTGAAACGCCTTGGCAAAAGCGTCGGGGGAGCCGTACCCGTAGCGGAGAGCTACGTCGATGACCTTGGCACCGCCCTCCCTCAACTCAAAGGCTGCAAGCGTCAGCCGCCTGCGCCGGATATATTCCGAGAGTGGGATGCCTGCAAGGAAGGGGAACATTCTTCGGAAATGGTATTCCGAACACTGTGCTATTGCCGCCACTTCCTTCATGTCGATCTCCCCGGTCAGGTGTTCCTCGATATATTGGATTGCGTTGTTCATAGCGTTGAGCCTATCCACTGGCATGACCTCCTATAGACTTAGAATAACAGGTCGGGATGCGGAGTACCCGACATTCGGTGCACGATTCGGACGGTACGCACATATACTATTGATTGATTGATTCATCAATCAATATAAGCTATAAATTACCTGCCTTCGCTTCTTCCTTCTCCTCCGCCCGAGTGAGATGCGTATCGACACGCAGAAACAGGACAAGCCCAACGGCACCGAGCACCAGATATTTCATCCCCATCAACCAGGCAGGCACGAATCCGCTTAACAGGACGCCGAGAGCGGCGACGAGCATGGCGATGTAGCCGGTGAACTGGAAAACCGCTAAGTACGAGCTTCGTTTATCATCCGGGGCCAGATCTGCAAGCATGCTCTGTTTGACGGGGATATATAACAGCTCCCCGAACGTTACGACAGCCATCAGTACGATCAGGAGCCACGGAGAATCGACCACGGTAAACAGGGTGTAGCCGATCGTATAGGATATCAATCCTACCAACAGTACCGCTTTGTTCCTCCACTTTTTCACAAGCCACGTAAGGAAACCGGCAGCGAAGACGACGAGAAACGTGTTTTCCGAATGCAGGATTCCAAGTATCAGGAACCCGTCGATTTCTATGTTTATGGAAGAAAAGGAAAGCAGCGGCTGCGCTTCGATCGTTTGGACGAAGTGGATCGCCAGGAAGTTCGTCAGTTGTTCCTCGAGTGAGTATATACAGATCCCTGCAAAGAGGAGCATCAGGAATACCCGGTCCTGAAAGACGACTTTATAATTGTTCCATATCGTTGGTTGGACTTTTTGTACAGAAGGTTGCAGCTCTTGGTGAGGTTTGATGTAGGATTCTGTGATGAAGAGTTGTGTGATGACGGCAGAGAGCAGCGAGACACCGGCTATGCCGAGAAACAGCTGGAACAAGTACTGTTGAAAAAGGACGGCCCCGATCACGCCGGCAACCGCGGAGGAAATGTTCCCGACCCAGTACAACAGTGTGAATACATAGCGCCGGTGTTCACTGGAGGTCACATCGAGCACCATCGCTTGGGAGACCGGACCGATCAGCCCGCCGAAGAACATCCCGAAAATAAAGAAGCTGTAGGTGAGATACGGCGCGTCCAACCACGGGGAATTCAGCCAGGCGATGATAAAAAAGGTGAAGGCGGAGCCGCTTTCTGCCCAAACCATCAATCGCTTGCGCCCGATCCGGTCTGAGTAGAAGCCGCCGATGATGCCGCCGGCGATTCCGAAGAATACAAGACTTGCGACCATCAGACCTGTCACCGTCTCGCCGACCTTCTGAGCGAAATATACCGTTAAGAAAGGAAGCACCATCATGTTGGAGAACTGGGTGATGAATTGCGTGAATACCCTGATCTTCACATTCGGGTGCAGCTGTTTAAAGGACATGCCCTCTCCCCTCTTCATAAGGATCTCGGCCCGAACAGCAGGTAGGCATGGCGGGTGAACATATCCCACGCCTTACGGTCGTCCGCTGTCTCCGTAAAAGTCAGGCGCGCACCGTTGACGTAAGCAAGGTATGTATCACTGACGTCATCCGGCTCCAGTTCCATCAACTCCCCAAGCTCCTGCCCTTTGACGATCAACGGACGAAGCGCATTCCGCAGCTGAACGGCAAATTGGTCGAGCTCCATGAATAAATCAGGAAATCGTTCCCGCTGGGCAATCACATACTGCAGCAGACGTACATAGACCGTTTGCTGAGCGAAGAAACTAACGTGCTGCTCGATCAGTTCGCGGATCTGCACGGTCGGCTCTTCCGACGGTTCCGGTGAAGCGAGCATCACCGCCTTCACTTCCTCCAACGGCTCCAGAACAGAAGCG
>NZ_ANPF01000008.1:0-47855 GCF_000328325.1 Halobacillus sp. BAB-2008
GGCGAAGAGGTCACACCTGTTCCCATGCCGAACACAGCAGTTAAGCTCTTCAGCGCCGATGGTAGTCGGGTAGATCCCCGTGAGAGTAGGACGCTGCCACGTCTCTTTGAAACCCCTTCAGGTTATCCTGGAGGGGTTTTGTGTATCCTTCGTGTGCTTTCTTTCTATCTAGTACTTCTTCTTTTTGAAAAGAGATGTATATTATTCGTAGTTTCGGAGAAACTAGAGTTAAGGATATGGAAAGTAACAGGGGAGGGAAATCAAAATGGCTAAGCATGAGTGCAGCATTTGTTCAAAAGAAACGAGTGAAGGAATTTACTTGTTGAAAGTTTACATTTGTCCGTCCTGTGAAGCAGAAATGATTGAGACGCCGGCAGATGATCCAAGGTATGAGTATTTTGTAAAACAAATGTCCAAAGCGCAGCGTTCGATGATTCCTTCTTGAAAAGAGTGCCTGGTATATGGGTCTTATAAAAAAATAATAAGGGTATTTCAGCTTATTTAAGATATAACCAACCTTCTACTAATCCATTGATTGTAGAAGGGTTTTTTTGTACGCTTTCTATTGGAAGAGGTGGAGTAAATGAATGATTATAAACGGGTTCCTCTATATGAGGCCCTTCAAGCAAATATAGACCGGGATCCAATGTCGTTTCATGTCCCCGGGCATAAATATGGAAGGATTCTCCCGGGAGAAGCGGAAGGTATCCTGCCATCAACTCTAAGGATCGACGCTACGGAGGTAAGCAGTTTGGATGATCTGCATGCACCGGAAGGGGTCATAAAAGAAGCACAGCACTTAGCAGCTTCTTTTTTTAGAAGTGATGAAACATTTTTCCTTGTTAATGGAACCACGGTTGGGAATCTGGCTATGATTCACGCGGTCTGTAAGCCGGGGGAAAAACTTATTGTCCAACGGAATTGTCATAAATCTGTTTGGAACGGCTTGGAGCTTGCGAATGCATCCCCGGTGGTAATAAGTCCCGCGTATGAGAAAGAAACAGGACGATACAGCAGCATAACTCCGTCCAGCATTGAGCAGGCGTTGAAAGAGCACCCGGACAGCAAAGGTGTGTTATTGACGTATCCCGACTATTTCGGCCGTGCTTACGATTTGAAGGAGATTGCCCGGGTTGTTCACAGCAAAGGTGTACCTTTACTCATTGATGAGGCGCACGGGGTTCATTTTCATTTAGGTGATCCAATGCCTGTTCCTGCACTGGAAGCAGGGGCAGATGTCGTCGTTCAGTCTGCTCATAAAATGGCTCCTGCGATGACGATGGCCTCTTATATGCATGTCCAAGGGAAAAGGGTGGATAAATACGTATTGCGTCATTACCTGCAAATGCTTCAATCAAGCAGCCCATCTTACCCATTGATGGCAAGCTTGGATCTCGCCCGGAAGTTCTTATCTACTTGGAGAGAAGAAGAAAGAGAAGCCGGTTTGCATTGGGCGGTGCAGGTACGGGATGTCTTTCAATCCTCCCCCTATTGGCATGTCCTGCAGCAGGGGCCAAGGGATGATCCATTTAAGATTACATTGGAACCCGCTGAAGGGAGCGGATTCGAACTTGCTGAGGCGTTGGAGAAGGAGGGAATCGTGCCGGAGCTCGCTACGAGCAGACAGGTCCTGCTTATTCTAGGATTGCGTCCTCATTTCTCTCTTCAAGAGTTAAAGGAACGTATTGGGAAAGTAGATTCCGCATTAAAAAAGGCCCCCGGGCGTGCTACAATAGCAGAAGAACAAATTACGTTTCCACCAATCCAAACCTTAGAGATGCGGTATACAGAAATGCGGGATAGAAAGCAGGAACGGGCAGTTTTGGAAGATGCAGTGGGCTTAATCGCCGCAGAGGCGGTCATTCCTTATCCGCCTGGTATTCCGATCCTCATGAAAGGAGAGCGGATCATGGAGGCCCATGTGTCAGAAATCCGCCGCCTTCTATCGCTGGGGGCGCGTTTTCATAATGTAGGAATGGAAGATGGGATACGAGTGTTTAAAGGAGAATGAACGTGAAGGGATTGTTTGTAACATTCGAAGGTGGAGAAGGAGCAGGAAAATCCTCCATCCTTCGCGAAGTAGGCAGAGAGCTGCGTGATCAGGGATATGCAGTTCTAGAGACAAGAGAACCCGGGGGTATCCGGATTGCAGAAGAAATTAGAAAGGTAATACTTAATCCTGCCCATACAGAAATGGATGCAAGGACAGAAGCTTTATTATATGCTGCAGCAAGAAGGCAGCACCTGATCGAGAAAGTCCTCCCTGCTTTAGAGCGGGGAGAGGTTGTTCTATGTGACCGCTTCATTGATTCGAGTCTGGCCTACCAAGGTGCGGCCCGCGGCCTCGGGATGGAAGAAGTCTATGACATCAACAAATTTGCCATTGATGATCACATGCCGGACCTTACCCTGCTGTTTGATATTGAACCGGAGCAGGGTCTTTCGAGAATCGAAGCTAATGAGGGAAGAGAGCAGAATCGACTTGACTTGGAACATATCGCTTTCCATAAGACAGTCAGGGACGCCTATCATAAGCTTGCAGAAGCTCATAAACAACGCATTAAGGTCATTGACGCTGGAAAATCCTTCAAAGAGGTAAGAAATAGTGTCCAACGTGTGTTGGACAGTTTTTTGACTTCCTCATAAGATTCCATCATTTGTTATACTATAGATAACACCCGATAGGAGGGGTTTTGCTTATGAAAATGATTATTGCTGTTGTTCAGGATAAAGATAGCAACCGCTTGACGAATGCGTTAGCGGAAAACGATATAAAGACAACAAAACTTTCAACGACAGGCGGTTTCCTTCGGGAGGGGAATACGACATTCATGATCGGCTGTGATGATGATCAGGTTGATCCGACACTGGATATCATTCGAAAGAATTGCAGCCAAAGAGAGCAGATGATTGCACCGATCTCCCCTATGGGAGGAAATGCCGATTCCTATATACCGAAGCCTGTCAAAGTGGAAGTCGGCGGTGCGACGGTATTTGTCCTTCCCGTCGAATCATTTTTCCATTTTTAATTCAGGAAGGATACTCGTATGAAAATTACGCAGGATGTACGTACGCAGGTGGATGGAGCAGGGAAACAGATGGTTCCGTCCGGGAAGGCTAAGTCTAGTTTCCACAGCGTCATTCAAACGAAGACCGAGCAGCTGCAGCAGACCCAGCTGAACCATTTGATGTCGACGATTGCGTCGCAGGGGGACCGCGTGGCCCGCTCCCGCTCCTTCCGTGATTTAGCGAAATATAAGCGTTTGGTCCGTGATTTCCTGAAGGAATCAGTCAGTTACGGTTATCAAAAGAAACAATCACACAGTTGGAACCTCCACGGACAGACGAGGAAGCTCACTATCGTAGAAACGGTTGACGAAAAACTGGTGGAGCTTACCGAGGCTGTCATGGATCAAGAATCCAACTCTATTGATTTGCTGGGCTTGATCGGTGAAATCAAAGGTCTGCTCATCAATTTATATACGTAAGGACGGAAAAGCCATATGCAGACTTGGACAACTATGCAAGAGATCCAGCCTTTGGCGGCACAAATGTTAAGAAACAGCTTTAAGAAAGACCGCATTTCCCATGCCTATCTGTTCCAGGGAAGTAAAGGGACAGGGAAAAAGGAGATGAGTCTTCTATTTGCGAAGAGCATCTTCTGTAAACAGAGGGAAGGTTCGGAACCCTGCCAGAACTGCCGGGACTGCCACAGAATCGATTCTGGAAACCACCCGGACCTTCACTGGATTGAACCAGACGGCCAATCCATTAAGAAAGAACAGATCCTTCATCTGCAGAAGGAGTTCGCCTATACCGGTATGGAATCCAACCGGAAAGTTTACATTATTGTGGATGCAGATAAGATGACCGTCAACGCTTCAAACAGGCTGTTGAAGTTCCTGGAAGAGCCCAGCCAGCAGACGACAGCGATGCTGTTGACAGAAAGCGGGCAGACGATATTGGATACGATTCGTTCCCGATGCCAGCTCCTCGCTTTTCAACCGCTCAATCCTCACAATGTCGAGAAAAAATTAATCCAAGAAGGCGTTTCCGCATCCAATGCCAGGCTGCTCGCTTCTTTGACGAATAATTTAAGTGAAGCGCTCGATATGAATAATGATGAGTGGTTTGCGCAGGTGCGAAAACTAGTGATACAATTAGTTGAAGTGCTTCAAAATAAACCAAATGAAGGACTTTTGTTTATCAACCATCAGTGGATGCCTCATTTTAAAGAACGCGTTCAGCTGCAACGTGGGCTAGACGTCTTGATGCTTTGGTTCCAGGATGTTATCAACCTATTTTTGGACCGGGAAGAATCCATCGTTTTCATGACAGAGAAAGAGAAATTGAACCAAGCGAGTATGCGGTGGTCCCGTCAGTCAGCTGCTAACTGCTTGTCTGAAATACTTGAGGCGAAACGAAAGATAAATCAAAATGTCCATCCTAATTTAGTGATGGAACAACTTACCCTTCAACTACAGAGGTGATGATCGAATGATCGAAGTTGTAGGTGTCCGATTTAAACAGGCGGGTAAGGTATATTATTTCGATCCAGGCGGAATCCGTATGACGACGGAAGATTATGTCATCGTCGAAACGGTCCGTGGGATTGAGTTCGGGAAAGTTGTCATTGCTAATAAATCCATAGATGAAGAAGACGTTGTTTTACCTCTCAAGAAGGTCATCCGTCTTGCAGATGATAAAGATAAAGTAACGGTGGATGAAAACAAAGATAACGCTTTCCAAGCCTACCGCGTTTGTGAGAAGAAAATTCAAGAACATAAATTGGACATGAATCTTGTCGATGTGGAATATACGTTTGATCGTAATAAAGTGATTTTTTATTTTACAGCCGATGGACGCGTGGATTTCCGTACGCTTGTAAAGGATCTGGCATCCGTATTTAAGACACGGATTGAGCTCCGCCAGATCGGTGTGAGGGATGAAGCGAAAATGCTCGGCGGCATCGGCCCGTGTGGCCGGATGTTATGTTGTTCGACGTTTCTAGGAGATTTTGAACCGGTATCCATTAAGATGGCTAAAGATCAGAATCTATCGTTGAATCCAGCGAAAATTTCCGGATTGTGCGGCCGCTTAATGTGTTGTCTCAAATATGAGAATGATGATTATGAACATGCGAAGAAAGAGCTTCCAGACCTTGGTGAAAGTATTGCGACTTCTGTCGGCAAGGGCAAAGTTGTCGGGCTGAACATGCTGGAACGGCTGATCCAGGTCGAATTCCGCGATCAAGAGCGGGTATTGGAATACTCTTTGCAAGAGCTGATTGACGAAGGAGTCCTTCAAGCAGAAGCTTCAGAATAAAGGGTGGAGTCAAGCGTGAACAAGAAAGCCATTTTTGAACAAGTATCCCATTTTGAAAGTCAGATCGGCGAGCTGTATGAACAGCTGGGCGATTTAAAAAAGCAGCTTGCCTATTTGTTGGAGGAGAACCAGCACTTATCGCTTGAGAATCATCATTTGCGGCAACGACTAGAGAAAGAAAATGAGAAAGAACAGACAGCTTCCTCCCCCTCTAAACAGGAAAAGGGCGCCGTCGTCGGTGAAGGTTATGACAACCTCGCCAGGCTTTACGAAGAAGGCTTTCATATTTGTAATTTGCATTTTGGCAGCCCGAGAGACGAAGACTGCTTGTTCTGTCTATCATTCTTAAATAAAAAGAAATAATTCCAGGTCCAAGCCTTTCCTTGCTCGTCCGAGGAAGGGCTGTCTTTATATAGAAGGAAGAAAGGGTTAGAGGAAGATGGTTTCATTATATGGTGATGAACGGATAGACTATTTGTTAGCAAAGAAAGATAAACGAATCATTCAAAGTCCCAGTGTTTTCGCCTTTTCTCTTGATGCGGTCATGCTTGCGCATTTCACCTATGTTCCGAAAACGAGAGGAAAGATTTTAGATCTTTGTACTGGGAATGGCGTCATCCCCCTTTTCTTATCTACTAGATCGATCGTGCCGATTACGGGGGTGGAAATCCAGGAGCGGCTTTACGATATGGCGGTAAGGAATATCGAATTGAACGGGCTTGAAGATCAACTGGAGATGATTCATGGGGATCTGAAAGACATGCCGGCCTATTATGGGAACAATAAATTTGATTTGGTGACGTGCAATCCACCATACTTCCCAACGCCGAAGAAAGAAGAGCAGAATGACAATGAGCATCTGACCATTGCGCGGCACGAAATATACTGCACGCTGGAAGATGTCGTACAAGCGTGCAGCAAGCTGACTAAATCCGGAGGGAAAGTCTCTATGGTCCATCGGCCGGACAGAATGGTGGAAATCATTGAGTTGTTCAAGAAATATAAACTGGAACCGAAACGGATGCAGCTCGTATATCCGAAAGCAGGAAAAGAAGCGAATATTCTGTTGGTGGAAGGAGTAAGAGACGGGAAGCCTGGTCTCAAGATTCTCCCGCCGTTCTACGCTTTAAAGGATGACGGCTCCTACACGGATGAATTGAGGGAGATCCTTGATGGAGAATGAGCACTGTGTTTATATGCTCCGCTGCAAGGACGATACACTATATACCGGTTATACAAACAACTTGTCCGCCCGCCTGGAGAAGCATCGTGCCGGTAAGGGGGCAAAATACACCCGCGGCCGCGGCCCGCTTCTCCTCGAGGCATTTGAATCTTATGAAAGCAGAGGCGAGGCACTTCGTGAAGAATATCGTTTGAAGCAGTTGACGAAGGGCGAGAAGGAAGCGTGGATCACAGAGCGGAAAGCGAGGATGGATGACTATGAACATACAGAAAAGTTTCGAAAACCATGAAACCGGTACGCTTTATATCGTTCCTACTCCGATTGGGAATTTGGAGGATATGACGTTCCGGGCGGTCCGGATCTTGAAAGAAGTAGAGGCAATCGGTGCAGAAGACACGCGCAATACGAAAAAACTGCTTAATCATTTTGACATCGACACATCGCTTGTCAGCTATCATGAACACAATAAACAGACAAGAGGTCCTCAACTGATTGAGCGTCTGACTGCCGGAGAAGACCTGGCTGTGGTGAGTGATGCAGGTATGCCGGGAATTTCTGACCCAGGTACAGATTTGGTGCGATTGGCTGTGGAAGCAGCCGTACCCGTCGTCGTACTGCCGGGAGCAAACGCGGCACTGCCGGCTTTAGCAGGTTCCGGCCTGCCTACAGAAGAATTCCATTTTTGTGGCTTTTTGCCACGAAAAAAGAAAGATCGTAAAGTGGTTGTGGATCGTCTGAAAACAATGGAAGCAACACTAATCTTCTACGAATCTCCCCACCGTTTAAAAGAGATGCTTGCTCATCTATACAAATTACTTGGTGCACGTCCGGCCGCCCTGGCACGTGAATTATCCAAGCGGTATGAGGAATATGCGCGCGGTACGCTGGAAGAGTTAAGCGGCTGGGTTCAGGAACAGGAGCTCCGCGGCGAATTCGTTGTGCTTGTGGAGGGAACGGATGAAGCGGTCACAGAGGATCAATTGTGGTGGTCGGCAATGTCTTTAGTCGAACATGTCGAATACTATATTAGGAAAGAGAATAAAAAGAACAAAGATGCCATCAAACAGACAGCCCTCGATCGGAAAATCCCGAAACGGGATGTGTATCAGGCCTATCATATCGAGGATTAATAAAGAATCCCTTACTGTACTACAGTAAGGGATTTGTTTGAACATATGTCTTGTTGATCTGTTTCTTTGTAACCAGTTGTCGTCTTTTTGTTTTTATCTCTATAATAATTATTTAAGGTTGTCTTGTAGCTCTTGAAGAAGGATTTGTGCGCCTTCTTTGCTAAGGACGAGGTTGCCATTGGCCAGTTTCATATTGTCATCTGAAACTTCCCCTGTCACCTGACATGTCATGTTCGGCTTGTACTTTTTAAGGACGATACGATCATCATCAACATAAATTTCCAATGCGTCTTTTTCGTTGATTCCCAATGTGCGGCGAAGTTCGATCGGGATTACTACACGACCTAGTTCGTCGACTTTACGTACGATACCTGTAGATTTCATTTTTCTGTCTCCCCTCAATCAAAAGTTTAAAATCGTCAATATTCGACATATGTCTCGACATAATAGTACCAACCATTCCCAGACGTGTCAATTACTAATAACCGATTTTTCTTTTCCAGCATTTAATACATCGTGGGGTATAACGATATCCTTTCATTTCAGGGTATTAGCCGAATTAAAGCTGTATTTCTAATGCTCCTTATGTTCCAAAATTGGTTAGTTTATCCATGGATGTATGGACAAGTTTTTTTACTGTAGTCATGACAGTTGTGGAATTCGACAAAGCCAATCTTTGACAGTTTCGACTTTTGTTCGGTATATTTTAATGTTAGGAATGGAAATAAAGTAAATAAATCGATAGAATGTTAACATGGCCGTTTTCGGCATGAGAATGGAAGATTTTTAGGAGGGAACAGCATGGCTGAGGATAAGAACACCTTTTACATCACCACACCTATTTATTACCCAAGTGGGAATTTGCATATCGGACATGCGTATACGACTGTTGCCGGAGATGCAATGGCGAGATACAAACGTCTGCAGGGATACGAGGTCATGTACTTGACTGGAACGGACGAGCATGGGCAGAAGATCCAGCGGAAAGCGGAGGAAAAAGGCGTTTCCCCGCAGGAATATGTCGATGATATTGTGAGCGGAATTAAGCAGTTATGGGACAAACTCGACATTTCTTATGATGATTTCATCCGTACGACAGAGAACCGTCATAAAGAAGTTGTTGCAAAGATTTTTGACTACTTGAAGAACAAAGGGGATATCTACCTGGATCAGTACGAAGGATGGTACTGCACACCTTGTGAATCTTTCTTCACCGAACGTCAGCTGGAAGACGGCAAATGTCCGGACTGTGGCGGTGACGTTGAAAAAGTAAAAGAAGAATCTTACTTCTTTAAGATGAGTAAATATGTCGATCAGTTGTTGGAATTCTATGAACAGAATCCGACGTTCATTCAGCCGGAAAGCCGCAAAAATGAAATGATCAATAACTTCATTAAGCCGGGATTAGAAGATTTGGCCGTATCACGTACGACATTTGACTGGGGGATTGGCGTACCTGGTAATGAGAAGCACGTCATCTATGTTTGGATCGACGCCCTGACGAACTATATTACTGCACTGGGTTACGACAGTGAAGATGACAGCCGTTACCAGAAATTCTGGCCGGCAGATGTGCAGCTTGTCGGGAAAGAAATTGTTCGTTTCCATACCATCTATTGGCCGATTATGTTGATGGCGCTCGATCTTCCGCTGCCGAAGAAAGTATTCGCACACGGTTGGATTCTTATGAAGGACGGAAAGATGTCCAAATCCAAAGGAAACGTCGTCGATCCTGTCGAACTCAGCGATCGTTACGGTCTTGATGCGCTTCGTTACTACCTTCTTCGAGAAGTTCCATTCGGTTCAGATGGTGTATTTACACCAGAGGCTTTCGTGGAGCGTACCAACTATGACCTTGCGAACGACCTTGGAAACCTGCTGAATCGTACAGTCGCGATGATCAGCAAATACTTCGATGGGGAAATCCCGGCATTAACCCTTGGGGAAGATGCATTCGATCAAAGTTTGGAACAGCTTGCTGCGGATACGAAAAACGCGGTGGAAACATCCCTTGAAAACATGGAATTCTCTGTTGCTCTTGCAGACCTATGGAAGTTCATCAGCCGTACGAATAAATACATTGATGAAACACAGCCGTGGGTGCTGGCGAAAGATGAGAGTAAGCGCGACCGCCTTGGAAATGTAATGGCTCACCTCGCAGAGTCACTACGTCAAATCGCCGTCATGCTTCAACCTTTCCTCACACGTACACCGGATCGTATGTTCCAGCAGCTTGGTATCGAAGGGGAAGCTGGGAAAGCATGGGCCAGTTTGGAAAGCTTCGGTGCTGTTCCGGCGGGTACACACGTAGCCAAAGGTGAACCAATCTTCCCTCGTCTGGATGCAGAAGAGGAAACACAAGCGATTAAAGACATGATGAAATCTTCTGCTCCGAAAGAAGAGAAGAAGGTCGAGAAGGAAGAGAAAATAGAAGAAGTCACCATCGATGACTTCATGAAGTTGGACTTCCGTGTTGCAGAAGTGACGAAGGTGGACAAAGTAAAGAAAGCCGATAAGCTGCTGAAGATTCAATTGGATCTCGGTTATGAGCAGCGCCAGGTTGTTTCTGGAATTGCAGAACATTATACACCGGAACAATTGGTGGGCAAGAAGGTCATTTGTGTCGCTAACCTGAAGCCTGTCAAACTTCGCGGAGAGCTTTCTCAAGGAATGATCCTTGCCGGAGAAGACGAAGGCAAGCTTGCCCTCGCTTCTGTAGATCAAACACTTGCGAACGGAACGAAAGTGAAATAACAAGAGGAAAAAAGGGGAAGCATCCATACAGCTTTCCCTTTTTTTCAATAGGAAAGGTGGAATAGACATGCTCTTTGACACGCATGTACATTTGAACGCAGATCAGTTTGAAGAGGATTTAGAAGCGACGATCGAGCGGGCCCGTGAAGCAGGGGTCACGTATATGACGGTCGTTGGCTTCGACCGGGTGACGATTCCAAAAGCGTTGGAAATCGCTGAGAATCACGAACATATCTATGCTGCGGTCGGATGGCACCCGGTCGATGCCGTTGATATGACAGAGGAGGATCTGGAGTGGATTGAATCGCTTACCGATCATCCCAAAGTCGTGGCTCTCGGCGAGATGGGGCTCGACTATCATTGGGACAAGTCTCCGGCGGAAGTCCAGAAAGAAGTATTCCGTAAACAGATCCGTCTTGCGAAGAAGGTAAAGATGCCCATCATCATTCATAACCGGGAAGCGACGGAGGATATCGTCGAAATACTGAAAGAAGAGAATGCAGCGGAAGTGGGCGGCATCATGCATTGTTACAGTGGACCTGCTGACATCGCCAAAGAATGTATTGAGATGAATTTCATGATTTCACTCGGTGGACCTGTTACATTCAAAAATGCGAAACTGCCTAAAGAGGTCGCTAAAGCTGTCGATCTGGAGCACCTTCTTATTGAGACGGACTGTCCGTTTCTCGCTCCCCACCCGAACCGTGGAAAGCGCAATGAGCCTGCTTATGTCAAGCTTGTGGCTGAACAGATTGCGGATTTGAAGGAGCTGACTTATGAGGAAGTCAGTGAAGCGACAACAGCCAACGCGCTTCGGTTCTTCGGCATAGAATCAAAGTAAAATTGTGTCATGATTGTTACAAAACAGATGCAATTGTTTAGGAACTGTAACATGTTTGTTATGTTAATTGTCTAGGTATAATAGCATAATGTAAGAAGTCAGTGATTCTATCATCTGACTTCTTTTTTATGACAGGAAAATGTTGTGAAAAAAGCAGTCCGTTTGACATCGAATCTATGTCTGACTAGAATAGAACGCATGCTTTTGAAAGGAGGATGAAGGATGAACAAGGAAAAAGTGACTAAATCCATTTATATTTGGGTCGCCGCCGTATCCGTCCTGTGCATCACTTTTTTAGTAATGGCTTCCTATGAATTTACTAAAAAGCCTGTACAAGTGTCTCAAAACGGACAGAAAGAAATAATTCGCACTCATGCCAATACTGTTAAAGAACTTATGTCCGAAATGGGAATTACTGTACACCAGCATGATGAACTATCCCATAAGTTATCCGATCCGATTGAACGTGGTATGGATGTAAACTACATAGCATCGAAGCGTATTCAATTAGCCATTGATCGTTCCAATACAGAACAATACAACACGACAGCCTCTACAGTAGGTGAATTCTTCGACGAACAAGGTCTGGAGTTCCAAGAACGGGACGAGGTGTCTCATGACTTAGCAGCACCGATCGAACAAGGGATGGATATTGAAGTACAGAAAGCATTCCAAGTGACCCTCCATGATGGGGGAGAAAAAGAGAAGATATGGACAACTGCTACAACTGTCGGAGACTTACTGAAAGATCAGCAGGTTGAACTCAGCGACCTTGATCAGTTGAACGTTTCCGAGGAGGAAATCGTCAAGGCAGACACTCCTATCAAAATTACCAGAATTGAGAAAATGACGGACACTGTAGAAGAAGATATGGAGTATGCGGTGGAAACAAGGCGGGACGAGTCTCTGCCGAAAGGGGAAAGGAAAGTTCTTTCCTCCGGGGAAAACGGCCTCGTCACGAAAAAATATGATGTCATTCTTGAGAACGGTGAAGAGAAAAGCCGAGAGCTGATAGAAGAAACGGTGCAGAAGGAAAGCAGGAAAGAGATCATAGCACTCGGTACGAAAGTGGAGGAGGAAAAAGCGCCTGTAACGGTTGCTTCTGCTTCCTCTGATAAGAAGGAAGCTCGTGTTGTTCAAGCGTCAGCCAAACCTTCTGATAAGCAGGATGATACGAAGACGTTACAAATGCATGCGACTGCCTATACGGCAAATTGCGCCGGCTGTTCCGGTGTGACTGCTACAGGAATTGATTTGAAAGAGAATCCTGATAGAAAAGTTGTTGCCGTCGATCCTGATGTCATTCCACTCGGCAGCCGTGTGTGGGTAGAAGGGTATGGCACAGCCATTGCTGGAGATACCGGGGGAGCCATCGATGGGAAACGCATTGATTTATTCGTTCCATCGAAGAGTCAGGCCCACAGCTATGGGAGAAAACAAGTAACGGTCAAAATACTGGATTAAAGGAGACAGCAGAGGGGATACCTCTGCTTTTTTCGTCTGTAAACTCATGGTATGCTAGAAGAAGATGGACACGTACGTACAGGAGGATAAGGTATTGAAAATAAAAGAGGTGATCGTTGTTGAAGGGAAAGATGATACAGCGAAAATCAAAGCGGCTGTAGATGCAGATACGATCGAAACGAACGGCTCTGCCATCGATGAGGAAGTTCTCGACCGCATCAAACATGCCCAGTCAAAACGTGGCATTATCATTTTCACAGACCCTGATTATCCAGGGGAGCGAATCAGACATATAGTCGACCAGCATGTCCCGAATTGTAAGCATGCATTTCTTCCGAAGGACCAAGCGAGGGCCAAACGAGATAAAGGGATTGGTATCGAACATGCATCCATCCAGGATATCCGAACTGCCCTCTCATCGGTTTATGAACTGGTGGACGGGATAGAGGGAGAGATAACGAAGCAGGATTTGATCGATCTCGGACTGATCGGAGGCTCCCGATCGACGGATCTTAGAGAACAGCTGGGGCTGCACTTAAGAATTGGAAAGACTAATGGAAAACAACTGCTCAAGCGACTGAATATGTTCCACATCACGCCACAGCAATTGGGAGAAGCGATGAAGCAGATCATGCAGGAGGAAAATAATGAATAACAAAGCCATTGCAACACCTACACGCACGAAAGAAATATTGAAGAATTACGGTTTCTCCTTCAAGAAAAGTCTTGGTCAGAACTTCTTGATCGATGTGAACATCTTGACGAATATCATTGCAGAAGCAGGGATTGACGACACAACAGCAGCTATCGAAATCGGGCCTGGAATCGGCGCGTTGACAGAACAACTTGCAAGGCATGCCGACAAGGTTGTGGCGTTTGAGATAGACCAGCGCCTGCTTCCTATTCTGGGAGAGACGCTTTCCGAATATAACAATGTCCACATCATCAATGAAGATATCCTGAAAGCGGATGTTGCCGGGATGATTGATGAACATTTTGAAGAAGGTCAGAAAATACGCGTCGTCGCAAACCTTCCCTATTACATTACGACACCGATCCTCATGAAGTTGTTGATGGATCGTCTGCCTGTAGACAGCATCACGGTCATGATTCAAAAAGAGGTTGCTGATCGGATGGCTGCGGAACCAAATACGAAAAGTTACGGCTCCCTTTCAATAGCTGTTCAATATTACACGAAGGCCAGGGTGGCATTGAACGTGCCGAAAACCGTCTTTATGCCACAGCCCAACGTAGATTCCTCTGTTCTTCATCTGGAGATGAGAGAAGAGCCGCCGGTTCATGTCGATGATGAGTCCTTCTTCTTTGATGTTGTAAAAGCTACTTTTGGTCAGCGCCGTAAAACATTGATGAACAACCTGGCAAGGCATTTTAAGGGGACATTAGATAAAGAAGAGATCCGCAGCCGCCTGGCAGAGGTGAACATCGATCCTCAGCGCAGGGGGGAATCTCTATCGATGGATGAATTCGCCTCCTTAGCTAACATTCTTTATAAATAACAGAATTCTGAAGGCACAAAGCCCACCTCTTCACATACACTACAGTAGTGTTTTGGAATGAGGTGGAGAGTTATGATAGCAAACGGAGATCTTGTAACACGGAAGTCCTATCGGCACGATATCATCTTCCGAGTGATGGCACAGGCTCAAACGGTTGTGAAGCTGATGGGCGAACATGTACGCCTTGAGGCTGATGCACCTCTCGATGACCTGGAAAAAGTAACAGGTGCAGCATACCACCGGATCAGAAATGAATATGAAGAGCAGGAAGCCTATTCTTACAGGCTTTTTCGTCAGGATTACCGATTGCTGAAAGAGAAAAGAGACGCAGAAGCGGGAACCGGATACACGAAGGAATCGGAGACGAACTATTTCCAACTGCCCCCCCGGATCCTTCATATTGACGGGGACCCGTTGTTTCTAAAGAAGTGTATTGCGCTGTATGAACAGCTCGGTCTTCAGGTACACGGCCAGTATCTGCATGAAAAAGAAATGCCTCACAAAGTGATGCCTCTTATCGAGAAGGTTCACCCTCAAATTGTGGTTCTTACAGGCCATGATGCATACTCAAAAGCTAAGGGGTCTATTCGAGCCCTTGACTCTTACAGACACTCCAAATATTTTGTAGAGGCCGTACGCAACATAAGGCAGAAGCACCCTAATTTCGATCAAATGGTCATTTTTGCAGGAGCCTGCCAGTCCCATTTTGAATCCATCATCCGGGCAGGAGCCAATTTCGCAAGTTCCCCGGCCCGCGTCAATATTCATGCGATCGATCCTGTTTATGTAGCTGCAAGGGTGGCATATACATCCTTTACAGAGCATATAAATGTATGGGAGGTCATCAGAAACACGATTAGTGGAGAAGATGGACTTGGCGGCGTGGAAACAAAAGGGCTGCTACGGATCGGAATGCCGTACACGAAGGATCAGGAAGAAGATTGACCGTTATCGAACGACGATAGCGGTTTTTCTTTTCCAAGGGGGTGTACATATTTTTCCTGTTAATGGATAACATAAACATCAACGCATTATTTACGTCATTCTATTGCAATGTGAAGCGGCTATTGGTATAATTAATAATTTTATTTGACTTTGTCCCTGTCTTATGGTAAACTAATCTTTAGTGAGGTGGAGTGCAGTGGCTAAAACATTAGTAGAAATTAAGCAATCCTTAGAAGGACAAATTGGCAAGCGTTTAACATTAAAGGCGAATGGCGGCCGTCGTAAGACGATTGAGCGTTCTGGAATTTTGGCAGAGACATATCCTGCCGTGTTCATTGTTGAACTTGACCAAGATGAAAATGCTTTTGAACGTGTATCGTACAGCTATGCAGATGTTCTTACAGAGACAGTCGAATTGAACTTCGACGACCTACAGACTATGGCTCTTGAGCAGTGAACCTTTCGTTTACTGCTTTTTTATTTTGTCTTTTTTTCCATGAAATATAAAAAGCGTTCCCATGTATTTTATGGAACAATTACATACAACTCCCCGCTATAATTCATCCGTCTAGACACATACTAGGACTGTCGTAACTAAGTGAATGCGAAAGGAGCTGAAAGCGATGGGACGTAAGCGAAGTATCATGTCCGATTCGTTTAAAGAGGAACTCGCGAAAGAACTTGGGTTTTACGACAAGGTGCAGCAAGATGGATGGGGTGGCATCACTACGCGTGATGCAGGTAACATGGTAAAACGAGCGATACAAATGGCAGAAGAACAGCTGGCGGACAACCAGCGGTGAATGAATCCCCTCTGTGCATAACAGAGGGGTTTTTTACATAACGTTTCTTGTTCATATAAATATGGTACAATGCTGTAAGATAATCTTGAAGATGAGGTGCTTGCATGCAAATACTTGAAAAAGCTCCTGCCAAAATAAACTTGTCACTGGACGTCCTGTATAAGCGCCCGGATGGTTTTCATGAAGTGGAAATGGTCATGACAACGGTGGACCTTGCAGATCGGATTGAATTGACGCTGCTTTCCGAACCTGTCATTAAGGTCGAATCAGAGAGCCGTTTCGTCCCTAATGATGAGCGTAACCTAGCTTATCGTGCGGCGAAACTCCTCCAGGACCGGTTTAAGGTAAATAAAGGGGTTAACATATTTATTGAAAAGAATATCCCTGTCGCAGCGGGCCTTGCGGGAGGCAGCAGTGACGCCGCTGCTGTTCTGCGTGGTGTCAATCGAATGTGGGGCCTTGGGCTTTCTGACGATGAGCTGGCCGAACTCGGTGCGGAAATCGGATCAGACGTGTCGTTCTGTGTTTATGGAGGAACGGCCCTTGCTACTGGGCGAGGAGAGCAGATTCGTTTCCTGCCAGCACCGCCGCCCTGCTGGGTTGTTCTGTCGAAGCCGACCATCGGTGTCTCTACACAAACGGTCTATCAGGGTCTGGACGTTTCCCAGGCGGAACACCCTGATACGGAAGCGATGGTACGGGCGTTACAGGAAGAGGACTACGAAGGAATCTGTGCCAATGTAGGAAATACATTGGAAGGTGTGACGCTTAAGCTGCATGAGGAAGTGGGGCAGATCAAGGAGCAGATGCGCCAGGCCGGAGCGGATGCTGTGCTTATGAGTGGAAGCGGACCGACTGTGTTTTCGCTTGTAGAGCAGGATGCACGCGCCCAACGGATCTATAACAGTTTAAAAGGCTTCTGTACCGAAGTATATATGGTTCGGATGCTGGGATATAGAGAAAATACTTGATAAAATCCGTACAAATCTGTTATATTTAATGAAAATATCCGGATTTTGAGGTGTCCTCTTATGAAAAGAAGTGAGCGACTAGTTGCGATGACCCATTTCATCCTTGATCGACCTCGAGAATTGATTTCCCTTCCTTTCTTCTCGGAGAAGTATGAAGCGGCAAAATCCTCGATCAGCGAAGATCTAGGTATTATTAATAAAATGTTTCAACATGAAGGGATAGGCTACCTGGAGACGATTTCGGGAGCAGCTGGCGGCGTTAAATATATCCCTGCTTTTTCAGAAGAATACAGTAAGACGTTTGTTCGTGAATTGTGCGAACGATTGCAGGATCCGGCGAGGCTTCTGCCGGGCGGATACTTATTTATGAGTGACATACTCGGTGATCCCGAGACGACAAGGAATATCGGCCGATTATTCGCTTCCGCTTTCCGGGATAAAGACATAGATGTCGTCATGACAGTGGCCACTAAGGGAATACCGCTTGCTTACGCTGTCGCTTCCTATCTTAACGTTCCTGTTGTTATAGCCAGAAGAGACCCTAAAATTTCGGAAGGGTCGACGGTAAGTATCAACTATGTTTCAGGCTCGACGCGGAAGATCCAGACGATGGTATTAACCAAGCGTTCTCTGCAGGAAGGTTCACGCGTATGTATCATTGATGACTTCATGAAAGCCGGGGGAACGATCAACGGCATGCGGAATCTCTTGAAGGAATTCGACGCAGAGCTTGCCGGCATCGGTGTATTGGCAGAAGCCGAAGACGATGAAGAGGATCGTGTCGTGGACGATTACCTTTCCTTAGTTCAAATCGTCAATGCGGATGAACGGAAATTCTCCATTGAAGTACGACCTGGGAACTTGCTGGAAAATATATAGGACTGTCAATCAGGCTCTCATCCTTGTGATGGGGGCCTTTTCTATACCTGTTTGTGAAAAATTAATTGATTTGAAAAATTTTTTAGAAAAATAAGCAGGAATTATTCCCGTTTTGTGGAATTTATTTAACATAAGTTCCTTTGGGATAAAGGTGGTGAATTTAATGGAAGTAACTGACGTGAGACTGCGACGCGTGAATACCGATGGAAGAATGCGAGCAATTGCTTCTATTACCTTGGATCAGGAGTTTGTTGTCCATGACATACGGGTGATTGATGGCAACAATGGGTTGTTTGTAGCAATGCCGAGCAAACGTACCCCGGACGGGGAGTTCAGAGACATTGCACACCCGATCAATTCCGGCACACGTGGAAAGATTCAGGACGCTGTTCTTGAAGCCTACCACCAGGCCGGTGAAGAAGACGAAGCAGGGGTGGAATTTGAAGAAGCCGGAGCTTCGTAATACTTAAAGCACAACAAAGGGTCTGACCACTGCGGTCAGGCTCTTTTTTTGATAGGGAGAAATGTCGATTCCTACCTTTTCCCACCGGCTCAAATGTTGAAATCACCCTACGTTTGAGATATGATTCAAAGTGGATAATTAGGATGGAGGTACGTTCATGACTAACCGTTACGCTGTTGTTCTCGCTGCTGGCCAAGGTACACGTATGAAGTCGAAACTTTATAAAGTTTTGCACCCCGTATGTGGGAAGCCTATGGTACAGCACGTTGTCGATCAATTAAATACATTGGAATTAGATGAGCTAATCACTGTTGTTGGTTTTGGAGCAGAGAAGGTTCAGGATCAACTGGGTGAGGACAGCCACTATGTCGTCCAGGAAAAACAGCTTGGCACAGGACATGCTGTACTGCAGGCAGACGATATCCTGGCAGACAAGCAGGGGACGACGGTTGTTGTCTGCGGAGATACTCCTCTTCTTACGGGGGAGACGCTCCAGAAACTGCTTGACCACCATGATGCAGAAGGGGCGAAGGCAACCATTTTGACTGCCCATGCGGAAGATCCACATGGATACGGGCGCGTGATCCGTGGTGGCAACGGTCAGGTGGAGCGAATCGTCGAACAGAAGGATGCCTCGGAAGAAGAGCAGGCCGTACAGGAAATTAATACAGGAACGTATTGCTTTGATAACGCTATGCTTTTTGAAGCGCTGAAGAACGTTTCCAATGATAACGTCCAGGGAGAGTACTATCTACCGGATGTCGTGGAAATTATGAAAGACCGCGGGGAGACGGTTTCCGCTTATCAGACACCTGAATTTTCGGAGTCCCTTGGAGTAAATGACCGTGTCGCATTGGCGAAAGCAGAGAAATTAATGAAAGAACGAATTAATGAGAAGCATATGAGAAACGGGGTTACATTGGTGGACCCTGATCAAACCTACATTGGTCCGGATGTCGTCATTGGGCAGGATGTGGTGATTTACCCTGGAACTGTGTTGGAAGGGGAGACGGTTATCGAGGATGATGCCGTTATTGGTCCACATACGACAATTAAAAATTGCCATGTCGGTAAAGAAACGAGCATTAAGCAGAGTGCTGCTGCTGACAGCAAAATCGGCGCAAGAGTCCAAATTGGACCATTTGCCCACATCCGTCCGCAATCTTCTCTAGGCGATGATGTCAAAATCGGTAACTTCGTGGAAGTGAAGAAGGCGCAGTTCGGTAACGGCAGCAAGGCTTCTCATTTAAGCTACATCGGTGATGCGGAAGTTGGAAGTGGTGTCAACATCGGATGTGGTACAATAACAGTGAATTATGACGGAGAGAATAAGTTCTTGACGACTATTGAAGATGATGCGTTCATTGGATGTAACTCCAACTTGATTGCACCTGTCACGGTCGGCAAGGGAGCTTACGTCGCTGCCGGCTCGACGATCAATCAAGACGTCCCGTCCGAAGCGCTTTCCATCGCGCGTTCCCGCCAGACGAATAAAGAAGGCTACGCTACTAAAATGAAATCGATCAAAAAAGATTAACGGAGGGTTCCATTCCATGGCAACTGGATATAAGGATTCAAAACTGAAAGTATTCTCACTAAACTCCAACCCGGAGCTGGCAAAAGAAATTGCCGACCAAATCGGAGTAGACTTAGGGAAATGTTCAGTCACAAGCTTTAGTGACGGCGAAATTCAAATCAACATCGAAGAAAGTATCCGCGGTTGTGATGTTTATGTGGTGCAATCCACGTGTGAACCGGTCAACCAACATATCATGGAACTTCTGATTATGATCGATGCACTGAAACGAGCTTCTGCAAGAACCATCAACATCGTTATGCCTTACTACGGATATGCAAGGCAGGACCGTAAAGCCCGTCCGCGTGAACCTATTACTGCGAAATTGGTTGCGGATCTGTTGGAAACAGCCGGAGCGACTCGTGTGCTGATGCTTGATCTGCATGCCCCGCAGATTCAAGGCTTCTTCAATATTCCTATCGATCACCTTGTTGGTGTGCCGATTCTTTCGGATTATTTCGAGGAGAAGAACTTTGACGACCTCGTCATCGTTTCCCCTGACCATGGTGGAGTGACCCGCGCACGCAAAATGGCCGATCGCCTGAAAGCGCCGATTGCCATTATTGATAAGCGTCGTCCTCGTCCGAACGTAGCGGAAGTGATGAATATCGTCGGAAACATCGAAGGGAAAACAGCTATTTTGATCGATGATATTATTGATACAGCCGGTACGATTACGCTTGCTGCGAACGCTCTTGTTGAGAATGGAGCGAAGGAAGTATATGCATGCTGTACGCACCCGGTGCTTTCAGGTCCTGCGATTGAGCGCATCGATAATTCCAAGATTAAAGAGCTTGTTGTTACGAACACGATTCCTTTAGGGGAAGAGAAATCCAGTGAGAAGATTAAAGAACTTTCTGTTGCCGGTTTAATTAGTGAAGCCATTATTCGTGTCCATGAACGTCAATCCATCAGCATCTTGTTTGACTAATTTTTTATAAAATTAGGTTTAACTCTCTTGTTTAACGGGAAACTGTTATTATGATTGGTAAATTACTGGAGGTTGATTAATTTGGCTATTACTCTTAAAGCAAATCAAAGAAAAGATCTCAAACAGTCTGCTACTCGTGAACTGCGACTTAACGGCAATGTGCCGAGTGTAGTATACGGTAAAGAAAAAGAGCCGATCACGGTTGCTGTTAACAGCATAGAGTTACTTAAAACTGTGCGTGATGAAGGGAAGAACGCAATTATCTCCCTTGATATCGATGGAAAAGATAAAGTGGATGTTATGCTACATGAATATCAAGTCGATCCGTTGAAGGACCAGCTGATTCATGCAGATTTCTATATCGTTAACATGTCAGAAGAGATGGATGTAGAAGTTCCTGTCCGTCTTGAAGGGGAGGCTGCCGGCGCCAGAGAAGGCGGTGTCGTACAACAACCGCTTTATGAATTGGCGGTTCGTGCTAAACCAGCGGATATTCCGGAAGAGATCGTCGTAGACGTTTCTGAATTGAATATCGGTGACAGTGTGATGGTCAGCGACTTGAAAGAGTCCCGCGGTTATGAAATCACAGAAGATGATAACACGACAATTGTTTCCGTAACTCCACCGGAAGAAATGCCGGAAGAGCCGGATACAGATAATGCAGACGAAGAACCGGAAGTCATCAATGAGAAATCAGAAGATGAAGATGGGGATTCCGAAGAGAAATCAGAGTAAACAACGGAATAGGATAAGGGGGCGTAGCCGGAAGGCGCGTCCTCTTCTTTTGTATTTCGTCTTTTTTCAATGACCAAGAATTGTGACATTATTTTTATCCATGCTTTGATATAATAGAGAAATAGTACAAAGACAGTAAAGGAAGTTATGTATGAAATGTATCGTAGGCCTGGGTAATCCAGGCAGGAAATATGAACAGACACGTCATAATATCGGATTTATGATTGTCGACCAGCTGGCAGAGAAGAATGGCTGGACACTTACTCAGAAGAAATTCAACGGCCTCTTCACGATGGAACGTGTAGACGGGGAAAAGGTCGTTTTGTTGAAACCTCAAACGTATATGAACCTTTCCGGGGAGTCCCTTCGTCCATTAATGGAATATTACGATATGGATGTCGAGGATGTTTTGGTCGTTTACGATGACCTGGATCTTCCTCCCGGTAAGATCCGTTTAAGGCAGAAAGGCGGCCACGGCGGTCATAACGGTATCCGGAATATCATTGACCAGCTTGGTACGAAAGAGTTTAAACGACTTCGTGTAGGAGTTGGCCGACCGAATGGGTCCCAGACTGTAATTGACCATGTGTTGGGGGATTTCTATAAGGAAGAGTGGAAGGCTGTGGAAGAGAGTATCGAACAGTCTGTCCAAGCGTGCGAAGCATGGCTCAATCAGCCTTTCAATGAAGTGATGAATGATTACAATGTGAAATGATCGTCGCCTCTCGTCAGATAACCGTATAACGCCCGCCTGTGACGGTAAAACTATGTACCATCAACCTAGAGGAGGATGGACATGAAAATACGTTATTTTTGTCGTCACTGCGAGAACCAAGTTGGAGAATTGGACGCTGCACAAGTGGATGTCTCCCAGTTGGGGTTTGATCTTTTAAATGACACCGACCAGGAGCAGATGGTCCGCATGACAACGGACGGGCATATGGATATACGGACGATTTGTGATTCATGCAAAGAATCATTAGACGAGAATCCACACTATCATGAGCTAGACTTTTTCATTCAGTAAATCGTGATCTTCCATCATGGAAGATCCGGATGGTGGAGGAATTCGATATGCAGGGAATAAAGGATTATTTATATCCAAAAGATGATATACATTCGGTGATAGCTGGCTATGAGTCAGGGATGAAAGAACAGATGGTTGCCGGCCTTTCCGGAGCATCGAGAACAGTGTTAATATCGATGCTGCGTGAATCGTTGAAACGGCCGATTATTCTCGTCACCCATCAGCTGATTCAAGCACAGCAGCTATATGAAGACATGCAGGAATTGACGGACGGGGAGCAGGTGCATCTGTATCCGGTTAACGAATTGATTGCATCTGAAATTGCCGTCGCAAGTCCGGAATTGCGTAGTCAGCGCATCGAGGCGCTAAGTCAGTGGTTGAATCAAAAGTCCGGTGTGTTGATTGCACCGGTAGCCGCTCTGAAACGAATCATGCCGCCGAAAAAGTATTGGGAGCATAACCAGCTCCCTTTTCGTGTTGGAGAAGAAGTGGATCTTGATGAATACTTAACCCGTTTTATCAGTATGGGATACGACCGGACGGAAATGGTGGCAAGTCCCGGAGAATTCTCGTTAAGGGGCGGAATTATAGATGTCTACCCGCTAACATCGGAGTACCCGTATCGGATTGAGCTGTTTGATACAGAGGTCGATTCTATTCGCACATTCGACTCAGAAACGCAGCGGTCCCATGATAAGCTTGATTCCGTTGTCGTTGGGCCAGCAGCAGAGCTTCTGTTGAGGGAAGAGGATTATGCCCGTTCCCACGATCGTTTAGAAACGGCACTGAGTCAATCGTTGAAAAAGTTGACGAAATCCGAGGCGAAAGAAACCCTTGCCCAGGTCGTGGAACATGACCTTGGTAGACTGAAGGAACAGGAACGTTTTCAGGAGATGTATAAGTATATTGGGTACTTTTATGAAGAGCCGGTAAGCTTACTGGATTATCTTCCGAAAGACGGCCTCGTCATTCTGGATGAAATGAGCAGGATTCAGGAAACAGCCACCCGTCTGGATCAGGAAGAGGCGGAATGGCATCAGAGCTTGCTGGAGGCTAATCAAACGGTGAGGGATCTGAACATATCCTTCGACTGGCAGGATACGTGGGATAAGATCGAGCAGCCTCGTCTATATATGTCTGTGTTTATGCGTCATATTCCGAATACACAGCCCCAGAATGTTGTGAACATATCCAGCAGACAGATGCAGCAGTTTCATGGTCAGATGAATTTGTTGAAGAACGAAATGGACCGATGGGAGAAGCAGGGATACTCCGTCGTTATTCTGGCGCCTGATGAGAAACGTCAGGAGAAAATCCAAAGTGTCCTGGACGATTACGACATGGAAGCCGTCGTCAGTAAAGAAGAAGTGAAGCTCCCATTAGTCAAACCGACGATTGTTCAAGGGAATATCAGCAGTGGCTTTGAGTGGCCGATGCACAAGCTTGCGGTGCTGACAGAGAATGAGTTATTCAAAAAACGTACGGCCAAGCCGAAGCGTAAGAAGCAGAAGATGTCCAATGCGGAGCGGATCAAGAGCTACCAGGAGTTGAAAGTGGGCGATTATATCGTCCATGCCAGCCACGGAATCGGGAAGTACCTTGGTATAGAAACATTGAAAATGGGGGGCAACCATAAGGACTTCCTTATGGTTAAATACTCTGGAAACGACAAATTGTATGTGCCGATTGACCAAATCGATTTGATCCAGAAGTATGTCGGTTCGGAAGGGAAAGAGCCGAAAGTTTATAAGCTTGGAGGCAGCGAGTGGAAGAAAGTCAAAAGCAAAGTCCAATCCTCTGTCGAAGACATTGCGGATGACTTGATCCAGCTGTATGCGGAGCGTGAGGCATCAAAAGGGTATGCCTTCAGTGAAGACGGGGAGATGCAGCGGGAATTTGAGGCAGCATTTCCTTATGAAGAGACGGAAGATCAAATCCGGTGTATTGAGGAAATCAAAAAGGATATGGAACAAATTCGCCCGATGGATCGTCTCCTCTGCGGGGATGTTGGTTATGGAAAAACGGAAGTTGCGATTCGTGCGGCATTTAAAGCCATTGTAGACGGCAAACAAGTAGCCTTGCTTGTGCCGACTACCATACTTGCTCAACAGCACTTTGAGACGCTTCAGGAGCGCTTCCAGGGATTTGGTATTAACATTGGGCTGATGAGCCGTTTCCGTACGAAGAAGCAGCTGAAGGAGACATCTGATCGTTTACGCAAAGGACTGGTGGACGTCGTCGTCGGTACCCACCGCATCCTTTCCAAAGATGTAGAGTTCAAAGACCTTGGTCTGTTGATTGTCGATGAAGAACAACGCTTCGGAGTCAAACACAAAGAAAAGATCAAGCAGTTGAAGAATAATGTCGATGTACTGACCCTTACAGCGACGCCGATTCCGCGTACGCTGCATATGTCTATGCTCGGCGTCAGGGATTTGTCCGTCATAGAAACCCCTCCTGCCAACCGTTTCCCGATTCAAACTTACGTCCTGGAGTACAATCCGATCTTTCTTCGTGAAGCAGTGGAACGGGAGATGGCCCGTGACGGTCAGGTGTTTTTCCTGTTTAATCGTGTGGAAAATATAGAGCGGATGGCGCAGGAGATCTCCGCACTGGTACCGGAAGCAAGAGTAACGTTCGCTCACGGGCAGATGAACGAAACCGAGCTAGAAAATGTCATGTTCTCCTTCTTAGAAGGGGAATTCGATGTGCTTGTCAGTACGACGATCATCGAAACGGGAGTAGATATACCGAACGTAAATACGCTTATCGTCTACGATGCAGATCGAATGGGCCTCAGCCAGCTGTATCAGCTGCGGGGACGAGTCGGACGATCCAACCGGGTAGCGTACGCCTATTTTACGTACCAAAAAGACAAGGTCCTGACAGAAGTGGCGGAGAAGCGTCTTCAGGCGATCAAAGAATTTACAGAGCTCGGTTCCGGATTCAAAATCGCCATGCGCGATCTTTCTATCCGCGGTGCAGGTAATCTGCTCGGAGCCCAACAGCATGGATATATTGATTCTGTCGGATTCGATATGTATTCCCAAATGCTGAAGGATGCGATCGAAGCGAAACGCCAAGGGAAAGAGCCGGAAGCGGTCCAACCATTCCAGCCGGAACTGGATATGATGGTCGATGCGTATATTCCGGAAGAATACATCAAGGATGAGAAGCAGAAAATAGATATGTACAAACAATTCCAGGCGATTGAATCTGTCGAGGACATTCATGACCTCCGGGATGAATTGATTGATCGCTTCGGGGATTATCCGGAAGAGGTCGACAACTTGTTCCGCGTTTCTTCCATACGTCTGTATGCCAAACGAGCCCGGATCGAAGCCATTACAGAACGTAAGCAGAAGATTGAGTTGTTGATGGAATCCGAACAAAGTCAGCAGGTTGATGGTGCGAAGCTGTTCGAATTTGCCAACAAGTATGGGCGGATGGTTCAACTTGGTACGGAAGAAACGAAATTGAAGGTGACCATCAGCTGGAATCGAAAAGCCGATTGGAACAAATATGAATTAGTTGAAGAGTTTATCAGTAAACTGCCGGAAATGATGCGTGAAACGACTACAGCTTGAAAGAACCCCCACTTATCCCATGGAAAGTGGGGGTTTTTACATAATTTATTTAAAAAACCATACCAAGGGTGCATAGGTTTTTTCTGCTGAATCATACTATCCTTAATCACCCGCTCATTCTGCTTGCGCTTCAACAGGAGAAAGAATGGAATTCATCATAGAAAAGGAGGCAGCATAAAGGATGAAAGCAACTGGTATAGTACGCCGTATCGATGATTTAGGACGTGTAGTTATTCCGAAAGAGATCCGCCGCACATTGAGGATTCGTGAAGGGGATCCTTTAGAAATTTTCGTTGACCGTGAAGGAGAAGTTATTCTTAAGAAGTATTCGCCGATTAGTGAGCTGGGTGATTTCGCTAAGGAATACGCGGAAGCGCTGAGTGAATCGTTGGAATCTCCTGTCTTGATCTGCGACCGGGATGAGTTTATAGCCGTGGCCGGAGGCGTGAAGAAGGAGTACATGAATCGCTCGATTGGGAGTAAAGTCGAAGAAATTATGGATACCAGAACGATGTCTTTTGAAAAGCATCCGGATCCGGTTGAGTTTGTCCAAGGGCAGGAAGAAGACGTTATTTCCTACATTATTTATCCTATCATCGCCCAGGGAGACCCGATTGGATGTGTGATTGCCTTTAATAAAGAAGGATCACCAATGGAGGAAAGTATGACAAAAGCGCTGCAGACAGCTGCCAGCTTTCTGGCGAAACAAATGGAGTAGTGAACAGGGTCAGGTCCGAGCGGGTTAAGGGATCTGACCTTTTCATATGGTATAATGAAAGCTTCGAATATACATAAGAAAGAAAGGTTTCGCAATGACTCATACACGTTCCAACTCCTTTCTAAAAGGAGCTTTCATCTTAACTCTCGCCGGTTTGATCAGCAAAGTCATCAGTGCAGGTTACAGAATTCCTCTTCAAAATTTGACGGGAGATATCGGTTTTTATATTTATCAGCAGGTTTACCCTATTCTTGGTGTTGCACTTCTGCTGGGACTCTATGGATTTCCTGCGGCTATTTCTGTATTAGTTGCTGAAAAAGGAGAACGGCCGCTGTCGATTCCTTCCTTCTATCTTCCGGTTTTTGGGTACATGTCGGGTTTGTGTCTGTTGATTTTTAGTGCGGGTTATTTAATGGCATCTGATCTCGCTTCGGTGATGGGCGATACGCGCCTGGTTTCCGCGCTGCGCGCATCTTTTGCCGTATTCCTGCTTGTTCCTTTTGCAGCTATCTTCCGGGGCGTCTTTCAAGGGCGGGGGAACATGGGGCCCACGGCGATTTCGCAAATTACAGAACAGCTCTTGCGGGTAGGGCTTATTCTCGCTGCCGCTATTTCTGTAATGAGGGGCGGAGAAGTGTACCGGATCGGGCTTGGTGCCGCCGCTGGATCCATGCTTGGTGCCTTTGGTGCTGCGGTGCTTCTGTACGTATGGTTTAGAAAGACCCCTTCCTTTTGGACGTGGGAGCGTTCTTCGGTCGACCCGAAGATGGGGAGGAGGATCCTGCTCAACGGGATTTTCATCTGTTTGAATTATATGTTATTGATATCTCTTCAGCTCATAGATGCGTTTACCATGATACCTGGTCTAATGGACAACGGATTCAGTGTAACGGAAGCCCGGGAGGCAAAAGGGGTCTTTGACCGCGGCCAGCCGCTCGTTCAGTTAGGGACGGTCCTTGCATCTTCCCTTGCACTCGCTGTTCTGCCGTCCATCAATCGAAAACGATGGGAGAAAGAAAAAAGCGCGGTAGAAAGGGATGCGTTTCGGGCAGTAAAATTTACTCTCATAATCGCTGCAGGCGCAGCAGTGGGACTGATGTATCTGTTTCGGGACATCAACATTTCCTTCTTTCGGGATGAAGCAGGAACCGGTCCACTCCGAGTGTTTATGTTTGTTATCATTTTCAGTTCGTTGATCATCACCCTGTCCTCTATCCTGCAGGGGCTGGGATATATGAGACAGACAGCTGGGATCCTGGTGATAGGGGTAGTTGTGAAGACGCTTGGCAACTTAGTGTGGATACCTGCGTTCGGTGTCTATGGCACAGCGGTTTCATCCATAATAGCTGTTGCTTTCGTTTTAGTGGGAAATATCGTACTCTTAAGGCAAGAGATCCCATGGAGGAAATGGTTCGCATTACCTTGGCGGGCTGTCTTTGTTTCTGCTTCCGGGATGGTTGTCGGTCTGTGGATTATTGATGCCGTTTTACCATATGTGAATATATCAGGAAGCCGTATCTGGCTGTTATTATTTGTGCTTGTGAGAGTAGGTGTCGGTGCTGCTCTTTACTTATTGCTCCTGCTTAAGTGCGGATGTTTCACAAGAGTGGAAGTGGCCGCACTGCCGGCCCGGAGATGGTTGATGAAATTGTTGCCGAAAGGAATGAAAGAATGAACACGATTAGAGTAATCGGGCTTGGTGCTGCGGAATTGAATCAGCTCCCGCTCGGAATTTACCGTGCGTTGATCCATGCCGAATCACCGGTTTATATGAGGACGAAAGAACACCCGGTCGTCCACGAATTGGAGAAGGAGGGGCTGGCATTTCGCAGCTTTGATGATGTATATGAGTCTCATCAGCAGTTTGGGGATGTCTACAAGGAAATCGTAGACAGGTTGGTCGAGGCATCCGCAGAAGGGGATCTTCTCTATGTGGTACCTGGACATCCAATGCTTGCAGAACGAACGACTCAGCTCCTTTTGGAGAAAAGGGAAGCGGGAATCATCGCTGTAGAAATACTGGGGGGACAGAGTTACCTGGATGCTACCTTTTCGGCACTGGAAATCGATCCTGTAGAAGGATTTCAATTTCTGGATGCCACTGCTTTGAAGCGGGAAGAACTGCAATATTTAAATCACATTATTCTCTGCCAGGTCTACGACAGTATGATTGCATCAGAAGTGAAACTGACGCTGCTGGAAGACCTGCCTGCCAGTCATCCCGTGACGGTGGTAACGGCGGCGGGAAGCTCTGCAGAGAAGCTTACGACTGTACCTCTGGAGGAACTGGACCGCCATGTGGAAGTAGACAACCTTACGAGTGTCTATGTTCCTCCTCTGGAGAGGGAGCGCCTTAACCATCAATTCTTCCGCCTCCGGGAAGTGATCCGCATTTTAAGAAGTCCGGAAGGTTGTCCTTGGGACAGGAAGCAGACGCACGAATCTCTGCGCAAATATATGATTGAAGAAGCATATGAATTTATAGACGCGGTTAATCGTGTGGATGATGAGAATATGATTGAAGAGCTCGGAGATGTCCTGCTTCAAGTCATGCTTCACAGTCAAATTGGAGAAGATGAAGGATTTTTCACAATCGATGACGTAATTATATCCATAACGGATAAAATGATCCGTCGTCATCCTCATGTATTCGCTGATGAGGAAGCTCGGGATGCGGAGGAAGTGTTGACCAACTGGGAAGCAATCAAACAGGAAGAGAAGGGAGCGGCTCCTGCCTCTATTCTGGATAGTGTCCCGGAGAGCTTCCCTGGATTGCTGCAGGCACAAGAGCTACAGAAGAAAGCCGCCAAGGTTGGATTCGACTGGGATTCGGCGGAACCCGTAATAGAGAAGGTGAACGAAGAATGGGCGGAATTCCTCGAAGCGCGTGATGCCGGGGATGAAGTAGAGATGGAGAAGGAATTCGGTGATTGGTTGTTTGCAATCGCTAATCTGGCGAGGCATTACAAGATAAGTGGGGAGAATGCTCTTCAAAGAACCAACCGCAAGTTCCGGACGAGGCTGTCATTAATGGAAACAGCGGCTGGTCAGCAGGGGCGTAAGCTGGAAGACTACGATCTTGATTCGCTGGAAGCATTGTGGGTAGAAGCGAAAGCAAAAAATAAAGGAGCGGAATAACAGATGCGTTTAGATAAATTCTTGAAGATTTCCAGGTTGATCAAGCGGCGTACACTGGCTAAAGAAGTAGCGGATCAAGGCAGAATCAGCATCAATGGATCTCAAAGCAAGGCAGCAAGCAACGTAGCCGTCGGCGATGAATTGACGATCCAGTTCGGTCAGAAAATCTTGACCATTGAAGTGAAGTCTCTCAAGGAAAACGTAACAAAGGATGAAGCGACGACACTTTATGAAATTAAGAAAGAAGAACCGGTGAAACAATAATGCTGTTCTTATCCCGCTGTCCATGAGGACGGCGGGTTTTTCTTCTTGTTCTATTCGCCTGTTTCTTTTCATAGGTTGTACTAGAGAAGGAGGGTGTGAATCAATGGAAGGTTACGATAAGAACAATGGTATGCGCACACAGCAGGCAGAACATAATGTGAAGGTTTGGAACCGGAGAAATATAGAAATCACTGGTGTGAAAGAAGTGGACAGCTTCGACAGCGAGGAGTTCTTACTTCAGACATCCATGGGATACCTCGTCGTCCGCGGGCAGAATCTACAAATGAAGAATCTCGATTTGGACTCCGGTGTGGTGGCCATCAAGGGTAAAATGCATGAGATGACATACCTGGACGAACACCAAGGGGAGAAAGCTAAAGGACTATTTAGCAAGCTCTTCAAATGACGCTCACGGTACAGTTCATCACCATCCTCTCTATGATTGTGGGAGGGATGGGGGTGGGAGCCTCCATGGACACATTCGAGCGCATCTTCGGCCGACGTAATAAACGCGCGTGGCGGGAGGTTTTTTATCAGCTTGGTTTCTGGTTCGTTCAGGCGGTATTTTTGTTTTATTTGCTGTACCTGGCTAACTATGGTGAGCTTAGAGTCTATGTGTTCCTGGCGATTCTCTGTGGATTTTCCGCCTATCGTGCATTGTTTCAGAAGGTTTACTTAAGAGCGCTTGAAGCTTGGATCCGCTTATGGCTCGGAATTTGGAATGCTGTGAAAAAGCTGGTGTACTATGTGCTTTTCCTTCCATCGAAATCCATCATTTTCCTTATTATTTCTTTACTTCTTGGCGTTTATAAGATACTTTTAAAGGGTATCATTCTATTGTTTCTTGTCATATTTTATCCGATCCGGTTAATTTTACGAGTGATTTGGCGACTTGTGCCGAAAAACATGAAAAATTACTTAAGGAAAACAGCAGGTTTTTTGGATAAAATAAAGAATACATGGAACAAGTGGATAAAACGATTAAAGAGGTAAAGGAGGCAGAGCCTGCATGGCAAAGAGACAGTCGGAGTCAGTAGCACGCATGGATTCTACATACATGAAGCACTACGATGCTTACATGGACAGACACCAGCGTAAGAAGAAACGCTTGATTCGTCGTCTTGTTATGTTTGCCTTGTTAGTGACGGTCGTTGCCGGCTCCATGGGTGTGTATCACTGGAAACAGCAATCCGTGTATGCCGAAAAGAACGAACAGTACGAACAACTTCAGCAAGAGATGGCCGCTTTGAAAAAAGAGGAAAATGGGCTGGAACAGGAGATCGAGCTGTTAAATGATGAAGATTATGTTCTGCAGATAGCCAGAACGAACTATTTCTTCTCCAAAGAAGGCGAAATTATCTTTAAAATGCCTAATGAGGACCCGTCTTATTGACACTCTTTTCAAAGCTTATATATAATATGTAGGAACGATACTTTTATCGAAAACTTAAGGAGGAGCATTTTTTTTATGTCAATTGAAGTAGGCAGCAAGCTGCAGGGTAAGGTAACGGGAATCACTAATTTCGGAGCTTTCGTCGAGCTTCCAGATGGTAAGACGGGTCTAGTTCACATTAGTGAAGTTGCCGACAACTATGTCAAAGACATTAATGAGCACTTGAGCCAGGGCGACCAGGTGGAAGTGAAAGTCATTAATGTTGGAGATGACGGTAAGATCGGCCTTTCCATAAAAAAGGCAAAAGAGAACCAGAATCGTCGTCCGCCAAAACCTCGTAAACCGGTAGAGTCTTTTGAACAGAAGATGAACCGTTTTATCAAGGATAGCGACGAGCGTTTAGCATCACTGAAAAAGCACACGGAATCCAAACGTGGAGGTCGAGGTGCTAAAAGAGGATAGCTTGCTGTCTAGGACAATGAGTAAAAGGTGCGCGTCTTCATAACTTATAGAAAAAGCAGATCCGATGGCGGATCTGCTTTTTTGCTGCTTATCTTTCTATGCGAAAGAAAAAAGCACGTCTCCATAGGGAGACGTGCTTTTTTAGGACAAGAATGCTTTCGATGACCCGTACGGGATTCGAACCCGTGTTACCGCCGTGAAAGGGCGGTGTCTTAACCGCTTGACCAACGGGCCTTTATGTATTTGAAAAAATAATGGTAGCGGCGGAGGGAATCGAACCCACGACCTCACGGGTATGAACCGTACGCTCTAGCCAGCTGAGCTACACCGCCATATTTTTAAATAGTTATCTCAAAGGCACAAGAAATATAGTACACCATGATAAAAAAAGTGTCAACAACAAATAAAAATATCAGATAAGTCTGTCTATTTCGCTAGGGAATGAAGGAGGTTTATGGGGGAGAAGGGGGTTGGACCTGAGACATTTTGTAGAAACTCCATCCGTTCGTGGGAAAACCATCGAAGTTTTTGTTTCTGCTCTCCTGTTGTTTTGACAAAATGCTTGTTCTTGCTGTGGTTTAATAGGTTTCACAAAGGAGTGGTGATAGATGTTGAGTACTGTATCAAAACGGGAAAGTCGTCAGGCTGTTCGAGGATCAGGAATTGTACAAGGTTTACAGAAGGTTTCTTTCGGAACGTTCTCCTTCATGGCGAACAAAGGCGTGTTCCACATGCTTCTTGCACTACTACTGGGACGAGCGATTATATTATCGTCCATGGCCCCTTTCGGTGTTGCGTTCCTGGCCGTGATCTGGTGGTTGAAGCGGCCGCTGGTTATACCGGTCACCATTATGATGGCTGCTGGAGCTTCTACATACAGCTACAGTCATGCGGGGTTTATCGTCGGAGCGTCGCTGGCTTTTTTGCTCTTAAGTCTGGGAGTGCGCAAAACAAGTCACCCCCAGAGATGGCTGCCGGCACTCGCCTTGATTGCCAGTCTCATACCAAGGACCGTCAGTCTGGCACTGCTCGATCGCTGGCAGCTTTACGAAATTACATTAATGGCGGCAGAAGGGGTATTGAGCTTCATCCTTGTACTAATCTTTATGCAGAGTCTTCCGATTTTAACACCACAAAGATATCAACCTACGTTAAAGAATGAAGAGATTGTTTGTTTGATCATATTGTTAGCTTCTGTATTGACAGGCATGATCGGTTGGCAGATTCAAGGGGTAGCAGTTGTGGATATATTTGCACGGTACTTAGTTGTTTTGTTGGCCTATATCGCGGGGGCGGCGATCGGGTCGACGGTAGGAGTCGTGACAGGACTCGTATTAAGTTTGTCTAACATGGATCATATCTATCAAATGAGCCTGCTTGCATTCTCGGGCTTGCTGGGTGGTTTATTGAAAGAAGGGAAGAAGCTGGGGGTGAGTGCTGGGCTCATCGTCGGCACCCTTCTTATCGGCTTTTATATGAACAGTGGGGCAGGTCTGCCGTCTTCTCTGTGGGCGTCTGCGTGGGCGGTGGCTTTGTTTATATTGACTCCGAATTCATGGGTGACACAATTATCGAAATACATTCCGGGAACGGAAGAACATCATTCAGAGCAGCAAAAATATTTGCAGAAGGTTAGAGATGTGACGGCTGTACGCGTCGGAAAGTTTTCCGACGTATTTCAGGCGTTATCGAAGAGTTTTACATTGGAACAGCCGAAAGTAGACGAAGGACAAGCGGAGGAGGTCGATTATTTTCTCAGTCATGTAACGGAGAAAACGTGTCAGTCGTGCTTTAAGAAGGAGAAATGCTGGGTGAGTAAGTTCGACGACACCCATGATTTAATGACTGATCTGATGCATGAGCTGGATGAGAAGGGGGAACCGAGCCGGCTCTTAAGGAAAAATGTAGACCAGCACTGTGTGAAATCACAGAAGCTGATCGATACGATGAATCATGAATTATCTTTCTATCATGCTAATAAGCAGCTGAAGCGGCAGGTGATGGAGAGCCGCAAATTCGTAGCGGAGCAGCTGCAGGGTGTATCAGAGGTCATGAATAATTTCGCCAAAGAGATTGTAAAGGAGCGGGAGCAGCACGAACATAAAGAACAGATCATTTATCATGCACTGGAACGAATGGGGATGATTATTCAGAAACTTGAAATCTACTCGCTTGATGAAGGAAACATGGACTTGGAGTTAATTGTAGAAATTGAGAATTACCGCGGAGAAGGATCCAAGATCATTGCGCCGGTATTGTCCGATATCTTAGGGGAGACGATTGTTGTGACGATGGAGGAGATTTCTCCTTATCCGAACGGCCGGTGTTATTTATCTTTTGGTTCGGCAAAGCATTATTCGATTGAATCAGGCGTCGCACACGCGGCAAAAGGAGGAGGGTTCATATCCGGTGACAGTTACACCATGATGGAATTGGGCAGAGGGAAATATGCCCTTGCAATCAGTGATGGGATGGGGAATGGGGAGCGGGCACATGAAGAAAGTATGGAAACGCTCCGGCTGCTGAAACAAATTCTGCAGTCAGGGATTCAGGAGTCTGTCGCGATCCAGTCCATTAATTCCATTCTATCTCTACGTACGAATGATGAAATCTTCTCTACTCTCGATTTAGCGGTGATCGACCTGCATAAGGCGACATCCAAATTTATTAAGGTAGGAAGCACACCGAGCTTTATCAAACGAGGCGGGCAGATCCTTACTGTGGAGTCAGGAAACCTGCCAATGGGAATTATCCCGGAAGTCGACGTCGATATGACGAGTGAACAATTGAAAGCGGGAGATTTCCTTATCATGATGAGCGACGGGATTTTGGAAGGTCCGAAACAGCTGGATGATGTGGAATTGTGGCTCAAGCATCGGATCAAAGGTATAACAGAGAAAGACCCGCAGATTATCGCGGATCTTTTATTAGAAGAAGTTATTCGCGCCCAAGCAGGAACGATCGATGATGATATGACGATTATCGTCGCCAGAATTGATCGGTATATGCCGGAGTGGTCCTCCATTCCAGCAGAGAAAAAAGAGGCGTGATTTAGTATATATTTCCTCCGTTTCGGCGAAGCTGAGAGCAACGAAACAGGAGGGATCCAACATGAAACCAGGCCGACTGAAGCAGATTCTTTTATTAACGGATGGTTGCTCAAACCACGGAGAAGACCCGATTGCTGTAGCAGCACTTGCCAGGAATCAGGGCATAACGGTCAATGTGATTGGCGTTCTTGACGATCGTCAGAACGGACAACCTCAGGGGCTTGAGGAAGTAGAGTCCATTGCAGAGGCGGGTGGAGGCGTCAGTCAAATTGTTTATCAACAAAGTTTGTCCCAAACCGTGCAGATGGTGACGAGACAAGCCATGACCCAAACGATACAAGGAGTCGTTAATAAAGAATTGCAGGAGATCCTCGGAAAGAGCCAGACGATTGAGGAATTACCTCCGGAACAGCGGGGGGAAGTCGTGGAGGTGGTGGATGAGCTTGGAGAAAGTTGTGATTTGGAAGTTCTCGTGCTTGTCGACACGAGTGCAAGCATGCATCACAAGCTGCCGACGGTCAAAGATGCATTGTATGACTTATCCTTAAGTTTGAATGCAAGAACCGGATCGAATCAGTTCAGCGTCTACACGTTCCCTGATCCGAAGCGAACCATCAAACGCATGGTGGATTGGACGCCGGAACTAGGGGAAATCAACGGCATTTTCTCCAAATTGAACAGTGGAGGGTACACACCGACTGGACCTGCACTGAAAGAGGCGATCTATGCGTTTGCCGAAAAGCCATTATTCCGTACGATGCGAGATGAGGTCGATCCTTATGAAGAAACAGGTAATTAATCTTCAACCTGGAGCGAAGGTGACAGGAAAGTGGAATGGAAAAACCTACACAATCATCCGAGAGCTGGGCTCGGGTGCTTGTGGTACGGTTTTTTTGTGCCGGAATGAAAATGGGCGCAAGTACGCCTTGAAGGCGGGAGAGGACAGCTCGCGCATGATGATGGAAGTGAATATGCTGAAGAAGTTCAGCAAGGTCCAAGGGGTCAAGCTTGGGCCTTCTTTTGTTGACGTCGATGATTGGACAAGAATAGGCGGAAAGGCTATGCCTTTCTATGTCATGGAATATATAGACGGAATTCCTTTAGAACAATTCCTTAAAGGAAAGACGAAAGACTGGATCGGTATATGTACACTGCAGCTTCTCAGTGATTTGGATCATCTCCATCAGGCAGGCTATGTATTTGGCGATTTAAAAACGGATAACCTCCTTATGTCCGCTTCCAAAGTTCGTTGGATCGATGTAGGAGGTGTGACAGCATTGGGAAGAGCGATCAAGGAGTACACCGAGTTTTATGACAGGGGGTACTGGGGGATGGGATCGAGAAGGGCGGAACCATCTTACGACCTCTTCGCTGTAACGATGATTATGATGGAGATGGCGTACCCGAAGCGGTTCGAACGAGGCTCCAGTCCAAAGAAGACACTGGAACATAAGCTGCAGCAGTCAGATCTTCTAAAACCATATCGGCGTTTCATACAAGACTGTTGGAGAGGCAGATACATTAATTCCCGGGAAATGAAGCAGGCTCTTTCTGGCGTATTGATGAGCAGCAAGAAAGCTCAAAACAACCAGACACGTTATGTCAGACGAAAGAAAGAGGATATGGAAACAAAGGAGTGGACCGTATTTTCCCTCGTATCTGCTCTTCTTTTCGGGGTGTCGATAATAAGTTTCTTTATTTAGTGGGTATTCTTTTGCAGATAGATCGAAGAGTGATACGATAGGATTAGTTAGATTGAAATTACAGACAGGAGGTACATGTCATGGATCGCAATGTTCGTGCATTCATCACGAAACATCAGTTGATACAGCCTCACCAAGTGGTGTTGGCAGCTGTATCGGGCGGTCCGGATTCTCTGGCACTTCTGCACTTCTTGAATCTCCTGCGTGAGGACATCCCTTTCCGGCTGACGGCGCTTTCGGTTGACCATGGCCTGCGAGGGGTGSCAGTCTCAGGAGGACCTCTTGTTCGTGGAGCGTATATGCAGGGAGTGGGAAATCGAATTTGTCGGAACTTCCGTGGATGTACAAACGTACAAAGAATGGACAGGGAAAGGAACCCAGGAAGCGGCGCGAGATTTACGCTATCGTTTTTTCGAGGAGATGATGGAAGCACATGATGCCGATGTGCTTGCTACAGGGCATCACGGGGATGATCAGGCAGAAACGATGGTTATGCAGATGGTCAGGGGTGCAAGGCCGGAAGCACTCCAGGGGATGCCGCTTGAGCGGCCTTTCAGTACGGGAAGAATTATCCGCCCGCTCCTGGGAGTATCCAAACAGGATATTGCCGCTTATCTGGATAGGCACGGTATCGAGGCGAAGCACGATCCTTCAAACGAACAGACGGATTATACACGGAATGCTTTTCGTAAGTATGTATTGCCCTTCATGAAAGAGCAGAACCCGAAGCTGCATGAACACATGCAGGCGTGGAGTGAGAGGGCGAGGGAAGAGAGAACGTACATAAGGAAACAGGCCGAAGAAGTGCTGAAAACCGTACATTTTTCTACAAATGTTGAGAAATTCGTACAATTGTCTGTGCGAACATTCAAAACCTTCCCGCCAGCTTTACAAAGGACTGCCTTTCATCTAATATTGAACTATCTGTATGTGAAGCAGACCGAAGACATATCTTACCTGCATGAAGATCTGTTTCTAGACCTGTTAAAAGGTGAAAAATCAAACGTAATGCTGGACTTCCCGGGCGGTTTGAAAGTTGTCCGTGCCTATGATGAAGTCACGCTCTCTTTCCAAAAGAAAAGCGGATCAGCCCCCTATCGGTTCCAGCTGGAACCCGGCGGGCATGTCGTTACACCCGACGGCTCGGTGGTGGAGGCGGAGTGGACAGAAACGTTGGATACTAAAGGTCATACTATGTACATATGTGATACCGCTCACGTAGAGCTGCCGTTAATCGTCCGTTCCAGGAAGAATGGAGATCGGATCAGGTTGAAAGGAATGGACGGATCGAAAAAGGTAAAAGATATTTTTATCGATCAGAAGGTTCCTGCTGCATTGCGTGATTCCTGGCCGATTGTTACGGACCAGACTGGAAAGATCATATGGGTGGCAGGTCTAAGAGGAAGCGGGACTCCCGTAGACCCTTCATCAGGTACATGGCTTCGGTTACATTATAAAAACAAAGCAGACACGTAGGAGGAGCAATCATGCATAACGACATTGAAAAGGTCTTGATTTCCGAAGAGGAGATTCAGGAGAAGTGTAAAGAATTGGGAGCCCAATTGACAGAGGAATATAACGGGCGCTTTCCGCTGGCAATCGGAGTGCTGAAGGGTGCAACCCCATTCCTGACAGACCTTTTGAAACGTGTAGAAACGCATCTGGAAATGGACTTTATGGATGTTTCCAGTTATCACGGAGGTATGGAATCTTCCGGAGAAGTCAAGATTGTAAAAGACTTGGACACGAAAGTGGAAGGTCGCGACATCTTGATCGTTGAGGATATTATCGACAGTGGAAGAACACTTGCTTACTTAGTGGACCTGTTTAAGTACCGCAAAGCCAAATCCATTAAAATTGTAACGTTACTGGACAAACCGACCGGCCGAAGTGCTGACATTAAGGCGGATACAGTAGGGTTCCGTGTTCCTGATGAGTTTGTCGTAGGATACGGATTGGATTACCAGGAGAAATACCGCAATCTTCCATATGTAGGTGTCTTGAAGCCGGAAGTCTATGGCGGCTGATCGTAGTAGTTTTTCGCAGAGCGTCAACTCTTTGTCATCAAGGGTAATTAGTTGTATCGTCCGTTTTTTGTATGGTAGTATTTACTATAGTTTTTCTCGTTTGGGAGGAGGTAGGCAATGAACCGGATATTTCGTAACACCTTATTTTATTTACTTATCTTCCTCGTTGTAATCGGCGTAGTCGGTCTATTCCGAGGGCAAGGTGATGCGCAACAAGAGTTAAATGTCAATGAGTTTTACGATAAATTGAATAACGGTGATATTGAGGAGATGACGATCCAGCCTGTCAATGGGGTGTTTCGTGTCAGTGGTCAGTTAGAAGGTGCGGCTGAAGGGGAAGGATCCTTCACTGCTAACATCCCTGCTAACGATGAAGTGATTTCGAACATTACACAGACGGCTCAGGAACAAAGTGTTCTGAATGTGGAAGAAGAAGAGCAGCCTAGTGCATGGGTGACATTCTTGACCTCCATTATTCCGTTCATCATTATCTTCATCTTATTCTTCTTCTTGCTTAATCAGGCTCAGGGCGGCGGAAGCCGTGTTATGAACTTCGGTAAGAGCAAGGCGAAGATGTATTCCGAAGAGAAGAAAAAAGTACGATTTAAAGACGTTGCCGGAGCAGATGAAGAGAAGCAGGAGCTTGTAGAGGTCGTAGACTTCTTGAAAGACCCTCGCAAATTCTCTGCTGTCGGAGCGCGTATTCCTAAAGGGGTTCTATTAGTGGGGCCTCCTGGTACTGGTAAGACATTGCTGGCCCGTGCTGTTGCAGGGGAAGCGGGAGTGCCGTTCTTCTCTATCAGTGGTTCTGATTTTGTTGAAATGTTTGTCGGTGTCGGTGCTTCCCGTGTTCGTGACTTGTTCGAGAATGCGAAGAAGAACGCACCTGGTATCATCTTCATCGATGAGATCGATGCAGTCGGTCGTCAGCGTGGAGCAGGTCTTGGTGGAGGTCACGATGAACGTGAACAGACACTGAACCAGCTTCTTGTAGAGATGGATGGTTTCGGCGTGAACGAAGGAATTATCATCATCGCGGCTACCAACAGACCTGATATTCTGGACCCTGCACTACTGCGTCCAGGTCGTTTCGACCGTCAGATTACGGTAGATCGTCCGGATGTCAAAGGTCGGGAAGCAGTCTTGGGCGTTCATGCGAAGAACAAGCCGTTGGCTGAAAATGTCGACTTGAAGACGATTGCATTGCGTACACCGGGATTCTCAGGTGCAGACCTTGAGAACCTCTTGAACGAAGCAGCTCTTGTAGCTGCCCGTGGAGATAAGAAACAGGTTGATATGGATGATGTCGATGAAGCGATCGATCGCGTCATTGCAGGACCTGCTAAGAAGAGCCGTGTCATTTCCAAGAAAGAACGTGACATCGTTGCTCACCATGAAAGTGGTCACACGGTAATCGGTATGGTGCTTGATGATGCCGATATGGTTCACAAAGTTACCATCGTTCCTCGTGGCCAAGCCGGCGGTTATGCCGTAATGCTTCCGAAAGAAGATCGTTACTTCATGACGAAGCCGGAACTGTTCGATAAGATTACAGGTTTGCTGGGTGGACGTGTTGCTGAGGAAATCATTTTCGGTGAAGTGAGTACAGGTGCTCATAACGACTTCCAGCGTGCGACTAACATCGCTCGTAAGATGGTTACCGAGTACGGAATGAGCGAGAAACTCGGTCCGCTTCAGTTCGGTTCCAATTCAGGCGGTCAAGTATTCTTGGGCCGTGATATCCAAAATGAACAGAACTATAGTGATCAAATCGCTTATGAAATCGATCAGGAAGTTAAAAACTTCATTGAATATTGCTATGACCGTGCGAAGACGATTCTTACCGAGAACAAGGATAAGTTGGAGTTAATCGCGCAGACATTGTTGGATATTGAGACGCTTGATGCTGTCCAAATCCGTTCCCTTTTCGACAAAGGGCGTTTACCTACGGATGAAGAACTGGAAGCACTTGCACAGGAAAACAATGCGAAGATAAAAAATAACACCTCTTCTGTTGATGAGGACGTACGCGTCAACATCCAGTCTAAAGATGAGGAAAATGTACAGGAAACAGATACCGTGAAAGAGGAAAAAGAAGCAGACACAGCGGAGCAAGAGGGAGATAACCATTCCCCTGATTCCGAAGACCGTCGTTCTTAATCTGATTTAACCAGGCCACACCAGCTCATGACCCGAGCGGTGTGGCTTTTCCTGTGCCGCAGAAGCGCGCGGGAACCGTTGTTGTGATATGATGGTAGCCGAAGGAAACGATGCGGGAGGCTATACGTATGAATTTTGTCCTTGATGTGGGAAATACCAATACAGTACTAGGTGTATTCGAAGGGGATACATTAAAATATCAGTGGAGGATCAAGACGGATCGTCATAAAACAGAAGATGAATTCGGAATGCTCATCAAGTCTTTGTTCGATCATGAAGGTCTTCGCTTTGAAGATATGGACGGAGTCATTATTTCTTCTGTTGTTCCGCCCATAATGTTTGCACTGGAGCGCATGTCTCGTTATTATTTTAAAAAGCAGCCGATGATCATCGGAGATGGTCATGTGGATCACGGCCTTGAGATGAAATACCCGAACCCGGAAGAGATCGGAGCGGATCGGGTCGTGAATGCTGTCGGTGCAAAAGACGAATATGATCTGCCGCTGGTCATCATTGATTTCGGAACGGCAACGACGTATTGTTACATTAATGCGGAAGGGGAATATTTGGGAGGGGCTATTGCCCCGGGAATAAATATTTCCATGGAGGCATTGTATGCCAAGGCTGCCAAGCTTCCTAAGATCGAAATTAAGAAACCGGAACAAGTCATCGGCCAAAGCACAGTTGAAGCAATGCAGTCCGGTGTGTTTTATGGGTATGTCGGTCAAGTGGATGAAGTGGTAAGGCGGATGAAGGAAACAGCGGAACAAACCCCTACGGTAATCGCAACGGGAGGTCTAGCCAACTTAATTGCGGGTCAGTCCCGGACGATCGACCATGTAGATCCTTATCTGACTTTGAAAGGTCTGCATAAGATATATCAGCGCAACAAAGAAAAAGAAGTATTTAAAGGAGAATGATCAGCATGTCCGATTATTTAGTGCGTGCAATAGCTTTTGACGGTCAGGTCAGAGCGTTTGCAGTTAAGTCTACAGATACAGTGGAAGAAGCAAGACGCAGGCAGGACACGTGGGCGACGACATCTGCCGCGCTGGGAAGAACGCTGACAGTCAGTTCCATGATGGGTGCTATGCTCAAAGGGGAAGACAAACTGACCGTTAAAGTAGAAGGAGACGGCCCGGCTGGACCAATCGTCGCAGATGCCAATGCCAAAGGAGAAGTCCGTGGATATATTAAAAATCCACATGTCGATTTCGATTTGAATGAAAAAGGAAAGCTGGATGTGCGCCGTGCGGTCGGTACATCCGGTACATTGAGTATCGTTAAGGATCTGGGGATGAAAGATCACTTCACCGGTCAGGTTCCTATTGTTTCCGGTGAAATCAGTGAGGACTTCACGTATTACTTTGCAACATCGGAACAAGTTCCTTCTGCTGTAGGCGCTGGAGTATTAGTGAATACAGACCACACCATCCTTGCTTCGGGCGGCTTTATTATTCAAATGATGCCTGGGGCGGATGAAGAGACAACGAGTTTGATTGAGAAACGACTGTCGGAAATGCCGGCAATCTCTTCTCTAGTGCGTGATGGGAAATCACCGGAAGAAATTCTGTATGCCCTTCTAGGGGAAGAAAATGTACGTGTGTTGGATTCGATGCCGATTAAATTCCAATGTCACTGCTCAAGAGAGCGTGTCGAAATGGCGCTTTCAAGTCTTGGTAACGAAGAAATTGAACGTATGATTGAGGAAGATAAAGGAGCCGAAGCGAAGTGTCATTTTTGTAATGAGGAATATCACTTCGGCGTGGACGAATTAGAAGCATTGAAATCAACGTCTTCTGATTCATAATTCGTACCGGAGAATATTAAGTTTGAAATGGCGGGTGATTGTGATCCGCCATTTCTTTTATTATAAGGAGAAGCGCTCCTTATGGACCATGCAATGCAGTTTGACTCAAAGGAAAAATAAGTCGAAATAATGATTGAAATGTTTGACAATTGACGATTTTTTAAGTACATTAGGTTTAAATCCTATAAAAATACTTGGTTTTAGGAGTGAATGTATGAGAATCGTAAATAATGTTACAGAGTTGGTTGGACAAACGCCTTTAGTTAAATTGAACGGAAGCGCAGATGCAGACAGTGCAGACGTTTACTTGAAGCTTGAGTACATGAATCCCGGGAGTTCCGTGAAAGACCGGATTGCCCTTTCTATGATAGAAGAGGCCGAGAAGGCCGGACGTCTGAAAGCTGGAGATACCATCGTCGAACCGACAAGCGGTAATACTGGTATCGGTCTTGCGATGATCGCTGCAGCTAAAGGTTACAAAGCAATTCTGGTTATGCCTGATACGATGAGTCAAGAACGTCGTAACTTACTGCGTGCGTATGGTGCGGATCTTGTTCTCACTCCTGGTAGTGATGGAATGAAGGGCGCGATTAAAAAAGCGGCAGAACTGGAAGAGAAGCACGGTTATTTCATGCCGCAACAATTCAATAACGAAGCAAATCCACTTGTTCATGAAAGAACGACAGGACCGGAAATCGTGGAGCAGATGGGCGATCAGTTGGATGCCTTTGTTGCAGGGATTGGTACTGGAGGAACAATCACCGGAGCTGGTAAAGTACTCAAGGAAAAATATCCGGATATTAAGATTTATGCTATTGAACCGGAAGAGTCTCCGGTATTGTCCGGAGGGAGTCCGGGGCCGCACAAGATTCAGGGAATCGGAGCAGGTTTTGTTCCCGGCATCTTGGACACAGAAGTTTATGATGAAGTGGTCACTGTGTCGAAGGATGATTCGTTTGCTGCAGCAAGAGATGCTGCAAGGAAAGATGGAATCCTTGGCGGAATCTCTTCCGGAGCTGCGATTCACGTAGCCAAACAAGTGGCGAAGAAGCTTGGTAAAGGGAAAAAAGTCGTAGCGATTATTCCGAGTAATGGGGAGCGCTACCTGTCTACACCACTTTATCAATTCGACGAAGAGTAAATAATGGGAACTGCACTCCTTTTGAAGGGGTGCAGTTTTTTTATATAAGAAGTTCCTGATAGAAATTAAAAAATGTTGTAAGATAGGGGAAGAAATTATTTGGAAACGAGGGAATCAAGCGTGGCTTTTACATTAGAGACACCTCAGAAGACATTTACGTTGAATGAACGGACACATGTTATGGGAATATTGAATGTAACCCCGGACTCCTTTTCGGACGGGGGACTATACAATGATATGGATGATGCTGTAAGACAAGCAGTCAGAATGGAAGAAGCCGGTGCGGATATTATTGATATAGGGGGCGAATCCACACGCCCAGGGCATGCGCCTGTTTCAGAAGAAGAAGAACTGGCACGGGTGTTGCCGATTATTAAAGCTGTTACTCGCGCTGTGCATATTCCGGTCTCTATTGATACGTATAAGGCGGAAGTGGCTAAACAGGCAGTAGAAGCAGGGGCCTCCATTATTAATGATGTATGGGGCGCAAAGAAAGAACCGGAAATTGCCGACGTTGCTGCCCGCTATGATGTACCGATTATCCTTATGCATAACCGTACAGACAAAACGTACGGATCCTTAATCGAAGATATGAAATCAGATTTGAAACAGAGTGTGGCCATCGCGAAGGAAGCGGGCGTAAAAGACCACCAGATTATTCTTGATCCAGGTATCGGTTTCGCCAAAACGCAGGAAGATAATCTTGTAGTCATGCGTCATTTAAATGACTTTCACGAGCTGGGTTATCCGATTCTTCTTGCCACATCAAGAAAGTCTTTTATTGGAACGGTGCTGGATCTTCCGAAGGATCAACGCATGGAGGGAACTGGTGCAACGGTTTGTTTTGGGATCTCGCAAGGCGTACATATGGTACGTGTCCATGATGTAGAGCCAATAGTGAAAATGACGAAGATGATGGATGCTATGATAGGAGTGAAGAAGAATGGATAAAATTTATCTTAATCAAATGGAGTTCTGGGGATATCACGGCCTTTTTCCGGAAGAAAATAAATTGGGACAGCGATTTTATGTCGACCTGCAGCTGGAATTGGACTTGAAACCGGCATCGACCAGTGATGATATGACCAAATCTATAGACTACGGCGCTGTTTATGAAGTGACGAAGAAGGTTGTGGAAGGGGAGGCATATCGTTTGGTCGAGACGCTGGTAGAGAAAATAGCTGCGGAACTCTTTCTCTCTTTCGACCTGTTAGAAGCATGTACGGTCAAAGGGTACAAACCGGACCCGCCGATCCCGGGGCATTATGACTCTGTTGCTGTTGAGATTCACAGGAGCCGCCATTCATGAGAAATATCGCCTTCATTGCATTAGGATCCAATATTAATACAAGAGAAGAGTTCCTTCAGGACGCGCTGACTCTCCTGGATGAACACGCATCGATTCAAATTACTAATAAGTCCGCCGTCTATGAAACTGCCCCTGTGGGGTACACGGATCAAGCGGACTTTCTTAATATGGTCATCCGAGTGGAAACAGATCTTGCTCCTTCTCCCTTATTGGCATACTGCCAGGTGATAGAAGAAGAATTGGGCAGAAGGAGAGTAGTGAAATGGGGGCCGAGGACGATCGATCTTGACATTTTGTTGTATAATCAGGAAGGTGTGAACGAGGAACACTTGAAGATTCCTCATCCATATATGCAAGATCGGGCCTTTGTGATGGTTCCTCTCGTAGATATCAGCTGCGATGTTGTTCTTCCTCATTTAAACCGCAAGGCTCAGGATGTGCTGGAGCGAATTCCGGAGGCAGAACGCGCAGAGGTGAAAAGGTGGGGGAATCTTTGAGAGTTACAGTCATAAACAGCAGCTCGGGGTGGAAGGATACATTTTCCGGAAACCGTGTTTGCGCTTTTCGTGCCTCTTGAATCGTTGACACGACCATAGGACTTTTTTATACTAAATCTTAGTTAGATACTGCCAGTCCAATACTGGCAGTTTTTATTATTGTAACGGAGTTAACCTAAAGATAAAGAATGGAGTGATCATAATGGCGGAAGAACTAAATGAACATATGCGGGTGCGGCGCGATAAGATGGATACACACCGTGAGAAAGGGATGGATCCTTTCGGTGACAAATTCGAACGTACCGATTCTGCTCAAGAACTTATAGAGAAATACGACCAGTTTACGAAAGATGAATTGGAAGAGAAACAGCTTCCTGCTACTATAGCGGGCCGTATTATGACGAAACGCGGAAAAGGAAAAGCTGGATTTACTCATATCCAGGATCTTTCCGGTCAAATCCAACTGTATGTCCGTAAAGATGAAATCGGTGATGAAGCGTACGACGTTTTCAAAGCGGCCGATCTTGGAGATATCGTAGGTGTCAGCGGCGTTATGTTCAAAACGAACGTAGGAGAGCTTTCGGTAAAAGCTAGTGAGTTCCAACTACTGACTAAGTCACTTCGTCCATTGCCGGAGAAGTTTCATGGTCTGCAGGACGTGGAACAGCGTTACCGTCAACGTTATCTTGATCTCATTACCAACCCGGAAAGCCGCGATACATTCGTGCTGCGCAGTAAGATCATCCAGTCTATGCGCCGGTACTTAGACGGCCTCGGCTTCTTGGAAGTGGAAACACCACTTATGCACGGGATTGCAGGTGGTGCATCGGCACGTCCATTCATCACGCACCATAATGCCTTGGACATGCAGCTGTACATGCGTATCGCTATCGAACTTCATCTGAAGCGTCTAATCGTGGGAGGATTGGAGAAGGTATATGAGATCGGTCGAGTTTTCCGTAATGAAGGGGTGTCTACCCGCCATAACCCGGAATTTACAATGATCGAGTTATATGAGGCTTATGCGGATTACCAGGATATCATGGCTCTTACTGAAAATATGGTTGCTCACATAGCGAAAGAAGTGCTGGGAACGACTAAAGTGATGTACAACGATGAAGAGATTGACCTGGAGCCTGAATGGGCACGTCTGCATATGGTCGACGCTATTAAAGAATATACTGGCGTAGATTTCTGGGAACAGATGTCTGATGAACGTGCGAAAGAACTTGCTGAAGAGCATGGTATTGAGATTAAAGATACGATGACTTTCGGTCATATTGTAAATGAATTCTTTGAGCAGCGTGTAGAAGAGAAATTGATTCAGCCGACCTTTATCTACGGGCATCCGATCGAAATCTCACCGTTGGCTAAGAAGAACCGTGAAGATGAACGCTTCACGGATCGCTTCGAATTGTTTATTGTAGGAAGGGAGCACGCGAATGCTTTCTCCGAGTTGAATGATCCAATCGATCAGCGCCAGCGCTTTGAAGCTCAATTGAAAGAAAGAGAAGAAGGTAACGATGAAGCACACATGATGGATGAGGACTTCTTGGAGGCATTGGAATATGGTATGCCGCCTACAGGAGGACTTGGTATCGGAGTCGACCGCCTTGTTATGCTGTTGACGAACTCCCCGTCTATTCGTGATGTACTGCTGTTCCCTCAAATGAGAAACAAAGAATAAAGGAAGATGGAATTACAAATCTAAGCCCCCGTTTTCAGCGGGGGCTTTTCTTATATACAGGGTAAATTATCTGAATTATTTTATTACAAAAATACGCTTGATAAGGTTTAATATCCATGATATATTATTACTTGTCGCGTTAAGAGAGCGGCGCACCGCACAGAACTTAACGAAACAAAATATAAAAAAGTTGTTGACGGAAATGAAACAACATGTTATATTAGTTAAGTCGCTGTTAAGCGGCAAACAACATTTTGATCTTTGAAAACTGAACGAACCAACCAGTACGTCAAACATTCTTTCTATTATATAGAGAGAATTCAAACAAGCACATTCGGTGTGCAAAATGAGCAAGTCAAACACTT
>NZ_ANPF01000009.1:0-36084 GCF_000328325.1 Halobacillus sp. BAB-2008
TCATGCTCAATCCAATCCAGCACCTGTTCGTCGAAAGACTCTCTGTCTTCCTCCCTTAAAACCGTCTGAGGATCGAAGCGCGCCCACCAGTACATGGTTGCAGGAAGATGCATGAACTCTTCCAATAAAGAAAACGCTTTCTTCTTTTCAGTTAAAAAAAGCCACATAAGGTTATCATTGATCAGCGTGGTCGTACCCGTCTCCGCTGCATATTCAGCAAGGGTCTGGGGATTATATAATTGAAACGGATGGGCATGCGGCTCGATATAGCCCGGGACGATATAACTGTCCTTCCCATCGATGACTTCCGTATTTTCCATATTGGAAGGGAGCTCCTTACCCGTATAAATGATCCGGTCTTCGTAAATCCATATATGACCTGTCATCCATTGCTTTAAATAGACGTTCAGGTACGTAGTATTTTTTATCAATTTCGTCGGTGCCGCGTCACCGTCCAAGACAGATGCATGTACTCGCAACTGGCGGTTCCGCCACCGGAATCGTGCTTCATTCATGGAGGATCCCTCCCTTAATCAGATTATCTATTATCGTAACACAGCAGAAGCCATACTTGTAAGGAGGAGCTTATATGAGACAAAATATCGGCACAATTAACAGCATGATACGTATTGCGACAGGGTTGAGCATGCTCACCCTTCTCACAATTCGCGGATCCAGAGATCATGGATCTTCCCATCCTTTTCTAATCGCTCTCGCATCCATGAAAGTAGCAGAAGGCATCGTGCGTTACTGCCCGATGGTTGAAGCAATCGAGAAGATGACCGTCGAAACAGACGGCAAAGAAGAAGGCTGGCAGCAAAACTTCCCTAAATAATCAACAAAAATGAAGAGCGGAAGCATAAGCTCCGCTCTTATAAGTAAAGGATGAGAATAATGGACTTCATGGAATACTTTACAGACGTAGGTTTCGTCATCGTAACCGTCATCGGCACAATTGCAGCCCTCTTACTCGTCGCTTCCAGAAGAAGACGTGATCGATGATCTGCCAATATCACGGCGATAGAAAAAATCTTCATTTGCATGTAACGGACGCAGCGCTTCATAAGCACAATCAAGCGCACGTGAAAGGTCATTCCCCTTGCTGCCAACAAGCAGGACACGTCCTCCGTCCGATACATAGGTTCCGTTCTCAAGTGCTGTACCTGCATGGACAAGGAAGGCTGAATCTGACGTTTCGAGTGCAGGAAGCGGGCGCCCTTTCACATATCCCCCCGGATATCCGCTCGATGCGACGACAACTCCTGCACACGATTCTTCCGACCATTGAAGTTCGGGGTCTTTTCCGTCCATGACATCCAAAAACACCTGCTCCAGGTCATTCTTCAGCAAAGGCAGGACCACCTGGGTCTCCGGATCTCCGAAACGAGCGTTAAATTCAATTACTTTCGGTCCTTTGTCTGTTTCAATCAGTCCGGCATAAAGAATTCCCGTAAACGGACGCTCTTCCTGGACCATCGCTTCAGCGACCGGACGTACAATCGATTCCACAGCTGTATCATAGGAAGACGAGGCCAGTCCCGGGACGGGAGCGAATGCCCCCATACCTCCTGTATTCGGTCCTTCATCCCCGTCGAATGCCCGCTTATGATCCTTTGCAGGAATCATTGGATAGACGTTCGGACCGTGGACGAAGGCCATCAAGGAGAATTCATCCCCTGCTAAAAACTCTTCCACAACGATTTCGCTGCTTGCTTCTCCGAACTGCCCTTCGCCGAGCATGGAATCGGCCGCTTCCAACGCTTGTTCCAGCGTTTCGGCGACAACGACACCTTTTCCAGCAGCCAGGCCGTCTGCCTTGATGACGATCGGAGCGCCTTTTTCTTTAATGTACGCTTTCGCTTCCACCAGGTCGGAGAAAGCCTGATATTCCGCTGTGGGAATATCATATTTGTCCATCATCTGTTTCGCGAAATGTTTACTTCCCTCGATCAGCGCCGCATCCTTGGTGGGTCCGAATACTTTCAGGTCATTCGCTTGAAAATGGTCGACGATCCCTTCAAGCAAAGGAACTTCCGGACCTACGACTGTCAGATGAATGTCGTTTTCCTTCGCAAAAGAAACGAGGGCATCATGATCCCCTTCTTCAATCGCCACGCAGACGGCTTCTTTCATACCGGCGTTACCGGGAGCTGCGTAAATTTTCTCTGTCTGTTTACTTGCTGCTAATTTTTGAACAAGGCTGTGTTCACGGCCGCCCCGTCCGATTACCATGATATTCATCGTCGTCCATCCTCCCTTGTTCTTAGTGCTTGAAATGACGCATGCTTGTGAAGACCATTGCGATGCCGTGTTTATTGCAGGCATCGATCGAGTCCTGGTCACGCTTCGATCCACCCGGCTGGATGATAGCAGTAACGCCTGCTTCAGCTGCCGCTTCTACCGTATCCGGCATAGGGAAGAACGCATCAGAGGCGAGAATACTGCCTTTTGCTTTTTCACCCGCTTGTTCAAAAGCGATTTTGGCTGCGCCTACACGATTCATTTGTCCGGCACCTACTCCAAGGGTACGATCCCCTTTCGCTACTACGATGGCATTCGACTTCACGTGCTTCACGACCTTCCAGCCGAGCTTCAAGTCTTCCAGCTCCTGTGCAGATGGTTCCCGTTCCGTCGCTACAGTCAAGTCCACCCCGTCAAGATTCCCTTCATCCGTATCTTGAACAAGCAGTCCACCGTTGACGCTCGTCAGCTTGTGCGCAGGACGATCGGATTTCTTCAGATCGATTTTCAAGAGGCGAAGGTTTTTCTTCTTCGTAAGAATTTCGAGCGCTTCCTCACTGAAAGAAGGAGCGAGAATGATCTCCAGGAAAATCTCTTTCAGCTTCGCTGCTGTATCAGCATCGACTTCACGGTTCAAGGCGACGATTCCACCAAAAATGGAAACCGGATCCCCTTCGTATGCTTTGGTGAAAGCATCGTAGAGGTTCTCCCCTACTCCGACGCCGCAAGGATTCATATGTTTGACAGCTACTGCAGCCGGCTGGCCGAATTCAAGAACCACTTCCAATGCAGCATTAGCATCCTGAATGTTGTTATAAGAGAGCTCTTTTCCATTCAGCTGTTCCGCATTCGCAAGCGACGTCCCTTCCGCATTAGCCTGCTTATAGAACGAAGCGGTCTGGTGCGGGTTCTCTCCGTAACGCAGGGATTGTACTTTCTCATATGATACGGTGTATGTCTCCGGATAAGCTTCCTCTGTAAGTTCCGAGAAGTAACCGGCAATCATTGCGTCATAATTCGCCGTATGGCGGTACACTTTCGCAGCAAGCCTGCGACGTGCTTCATAAGAAAGGCTGTCTGCTTTAAAGCCTTCGATCACCGCATCGTAATCGGAAGGATCGACAACGACAGCGACGTCTGCAAAGTTCTTCGCCGCCGCGCGGAGCATGGTCGGGCCACCGATATCGATATTTTCGATAGCATCCGCCTCGGTCACTCCCTCTTTAGCGATCGTTTCCTTGAAAGGATACAGGTTGACTGCGACGAGATCGATCGTTTGGATATCCAGCCCATCCAACTGTTCCATGTGGTCGGCGTTGCCGCGCTTGGCAAGGAGGCCTCCATGGACCGCCGGATGAAGCGTCTTGACACGTCCATCCATAATTTCCGGGAAATTCGTCACTTCAGAAATAGACAGGACAGGAACCCCTGCTTCTTCGATCGCGCGCTTCGTTCCACCTGTGGAAACAAGCTCGTAATCTAGTTCGTGGAGTTGTTTAGCGAAATCAGCCAAACCTTCTTTATTGGATACGCTGAGTAGGGCACGTTTTTTCATTTGGATTCCTCCTTGGTGAATAATGACTCGATGACTTGCGGGTATAAGCGGTGTTCGACCGCCTGAATTTTCCGTTTCACTTCTTCCGGTGTATCGTTGTCTTCGATCGTCACCGCCTCCTGGGCGATGATCGGGCCTGTATCCATTCCGTCATCAACGAAATGGACGGTCACACCAGTCACTTTTACCTTTTTATCTATCGCCTGTCCAATGGCATCCTTACCGGGAAAAGCAGGAAGCAGGGACGGGTGGATATTAATGATCCGTTTCTCATATGGCTGAAGCAGTGTCGGGCCGACGAGACGCATATAACCAGCAAGAATGATGTAGTCAACGCCGCGCGAACGACAGTCTTCCAGCAAGGCGGCTTCATAGGCTGCTTTATTTTCGTAGACTTTTGGGTTGAAAACAATGGTATCCACGTCGTGACGCTGCGCTTTCTCAATGACAGGAGCGCCTACTTTGTCACAGACAAGCAGCTTGATGTCTGCATGGAGGGTTCCATTTTCGACGGCTTCGACAATGGCATCGAAGTTCGATCCTGTTCCGGAAGCAAAGACGGCAAGGTTGATCATGTCCACTGCACTCCCTCTTCGCCTGTCACTCGTCCAATGATGACACCATTTCCGATAGCTTCCGCTGCCTTCTCTGCGTCCGCTTCCGAAACGATGGCAATCATACCGATTCCCATATTGAAGACCCCGTACATTTCATCGGCAGGAATGTCTCCTTGTGCTTGAAGGAACGGGAAAATCGCCGGCACGTTCCAGCTTCCTTGGTTGATTGCTACACCCAGGCCTTCCGGAAGCGCTCTTGGAATATTCTCATAGAAACCGCCACCGGTAATATGGGCAAGTCCTTTGATGCTCACCGCTTCCTTCAGCTGTTTGACAGCTTCCACGTAAATGACGGTAGGAGTTAGTAATACTTCCCCAAGCGGGCGGTCGAATCCTTCATAAGTTTCCTGGAGACTCAGCCCCTGATTATCGATAATTCGGCGGACAAGCGAGAAACCGTTGGAATGAACCCCAGAGGAAGGAAGGCCGATGATGACATCCCCTGCTTCTATTCCTTCTCCGGTGATCAGCTTCCGTTTATCTGCCATTCCTACAACAAAGCCGGCAAGGTCATATTCTTCTTCCTCATACATGCCGGGCATTTCTGCCGTTTCCCCGCCGACGAGCGCAGCGTTCGACTGCTGGCAGCCATCCGCGATGCCCTTGACGATTTGTTCGATGCGGGCAGGCTCATTCTTTCCACAAGCGATATAATCAAGGAACAAAAGCGGATCTGCTCCTTGTGCCGCGATATCGTTCACACACATAGCCACGACATCGACACCGATCGTATCATGCTTGTCCATTTCAAAAGCGAGCCGAAGCTTCGTCCCGACACCGTCCGTTCCAGTGACGAGGACGGGCTCTTCATAACTCATTCCGCTGATATCGAACAACCCGGCAAAAGAACCGAGACCGCCGATCACTTCCTTGCGCATCGTTCTGGCTACGTGCTTCTTCATCCGTTCGACCGCTTCATAACCAGCTTCGACGTCGACTCCTGCCTGTTTATAGGATTCACTCATCATTCTGCCTCCTCATCGTCACGCTTTCTCATACGGGTGGACCGTATTAGGATATATTTCTGTAGGATAATTGCCTGTAAAGCAGGCCATACAGCCGCCATGCTCCAGCGATTCATCCCCCTGGTAGATGCTGTCGTTCAAACCATCCACGGATAGAAAAGCGAGACTGTCAGCCCCGATCAATTTCTCCATTTCTTCTACAGAGTGGTTTGCCGCAATCAACTCTCCACTGTTCGAGGTGTCGATTCCGTAGTAACATGGGTTCTCAATCGGCGGAGATGCAATACGGACATGCACTTCCTTCGCTCCTGCTTCTTTCAGCATTTTTACGATCCGCCGGCTTGTCGTACCCCGGACGATGGAATCATCGACCATGACGACACGTTTCCCTTCGACAATACCTCTTACAGCAGACAGCTTCATCTTGACCCCTTGTTCCCGCAGTTCCTGAGTCGGCTGGATGAACGTACGACCGACATAGCGGTTCTTGATCATACCAAGCTCATAAGGAATGCCGGACGCCTCTGCATATCCGATGGCAGCAGAAATACTGGAATCCGGTACTCCTGTTACGACATCCGCTTCGATGGGTGCTTCCTCCGCCAAGGCTTTCCCCATTCGTTTCCGTGATGCATGGACGTTTTTACCGTCCAGATTACTGTCCGGACGAGAGAAGTACACATATTCCATGGAACACAATGTACGTTGAATCGGGGCAGAGAAACGCTTCGTCTCTACTCCTTCATCAGAGATGATCAGCAGTTCACCAGGCTTCACTTCCCTGTCGTATTGGGCTCCGATCACATCAAACGCACACGTTTCCGAAGATACGACCCAAGCATCACCAAGGTGTCCAAGGCTGAGAGGGCGAAGGCCACGCGGGTCATTGGCAACGAACATCTTGTCTTCCGTCATCACAAGGAACGCGTAAGCTCCCTTGATCATGGACAATGCCTCTCCAATAGCCTGGTCAAGCGGGAGATGGCGCGCTCTCTTGATCAAGTGGGCAACTACTTCTGTATCGGAATTGGTCTGCAGAATGCTCCCTTGTGCTTCCAGCTGGCTCTTCAACGCGTGGGCGTTGACCAGGTTTCCGTTATGGGCAAGCGCAAGCCCCCCTGTCTGAGAACGGAACATCAGAGGTTGGATATTCTCATATGCACCGTCCCCTGCGGTTGCGTAACGGACGTGCCCGATGGAGGCGTGTCCTTGCAAGTCTTCCAGCTGATTTTCGGAAAAAACTTCATTGATCAATCCGTGTCCTTTAGCAAGCTTCAGATGGTCTCCGTCTGTTGTGACGATTCCGGCGCCCTCCTGCCCGCGGTGCTGCAAAGCGTGCAAACCATAATACGTCAGTTGGGCGGAGTCCGGGTGGCCCCAGACTCCGAAAATGCCACATTCCTCATTTAAGCCTTTGATTTCACCAAGCATGGAATAGCTCCTTTCCAAGTATCCTTCAACGTTGTTGTCTGCTCTTCCACTACGATTCGATCCTTATTGCTTACACGGTAGATGCCGTCCTCCGTCACTTTTCCGATCCGGACTGCGTCATTCACCGCTTGTTCGAACGCATCTTGCTGCTCAAGACTTACAGTTACAAGGAAACGGGACTGTGTTTCTGAGAACAAGGCTGCAAGGACATCCCCTTCTACCTGGACATCACAACCGAGTTCCTGATCGAAAAGCTTCTCTGCAAGAGCGACCGCAAGACCACCTTCTGCCAAATCATGAGCAGATTCGATCAGACCTTGTTGAATAGCGGATAGAAGAGCGTTCTGGCGCTTCGCTTCCACTTCAAGATCAAGCGCAGGCGCTTTGCCGAAGTGCTTTCCTTCCAACATCCCCTGCAGTTCACTTCCACCGAATTCCGGCTTCGTCTCCCCGATGACATAAAGGAGATCGCCTGCTTTCTTAGCGTGGGACTGGGTGATGTGAGCTACATCCTCAATCAGGCCGACCATGCCGACGATCGGTGTCGGATAGATCGCTTTGCCACCGAATGATTCGTTATACAAGGAAACGTTCCCTCCGATGACCGGTGCGTTCAGGACGCGGCACGCTTCACTCATGCCGTCGACGCTTTTCTCCATCTGCCAGAAGATTTCCGGATTTTCCGGAGAACCGAAGTTCAATCCGTCTGTGATTCCCAACGGACGACCACCGGAGCAGATAATGTTACGGGCTGCTTCAGCAACAGCGATTTGTCCGCCGACTTCCGGATCGACATAGATATAGCGGGAATTACAATCCGTCGTCATTGCAAGAGCCTTTTCTGTTCCACGTACACGCAATACGGCTGCATCAGACCCTGGAGCGACGACCGTGTTTGTCTGTACCATCGAGTCATACTGATCGTAAACCCATTCCTTGCTTGCAATCGTCGGCTGTTTCAACAGACTTTTCAGCGTTGCTGCATAATCGTCGACGACAGGCGCGTAATCGTCCATTGCCTGAAATTCTTCGTAATACGTCGGTTTCTTCGACGGCTTATGATAGACTGGAGCGTCTTCGGCAAGAGAATCGACAGGCACGTCAGCGACGACTTCTCCTTTATGTTCCAGGCGGAAGCGCTTCGTATCCGTGACTTCTCCGACAGCGACAGCTTCCAGATCATACTTACGGAATACTTCCGCTATCTCGTCTTCCCGGCCTTTTTCTACGACAAGAAGCATGCGTTCCTGTGACTCGGACAGCATCATTTCATAGGCTGTCATGTTCTGTTCCCGCTGCGGGATAAGGTCAAGGTTCATCGTCATTCCCGTACCTGCTTTACTCGCCATTTCACTGGCAGAGGAAGTGAGACCGGCTGCTCCCATATCCTGAATCCCGACAAGCGCGTCATGGTGAATGACGTCAAGGCAGGCTTCGATCAGCAATTTCTCCATGAATGGGTCGCCTACTTGGACAGAAGGGCGTTTTTCTTCGGACTCTTCCGACAATTCTTCTGATGCGAATGTCGCTCCGTGGATCCCGTCCCGGCCGGTCTTCGCACCGACATACATGACCGTGTTACCGATTCCGGCTGCGATCCCTTTTTGAATATCTTTATGATCAATTAAACCAACACACATGGCGTTCACAAGTGGATTGCCGTTATAGGCATCGTCGAACTGGACTTCTCCACCAATGGTCGGTACACCGACACAGTTTCCGTAGCCCGCGATTCCGCGTACGACTTCTTCAAACAAGTATTTCACACGAGGCTGTTCCAATGAACCGAAGCGCAAAGAGTTCAGAAGCGCAACCGGACGGGCACCCATGGAAAAGACGTCCCGAAGAATCCCTCCGACACCTGTTGCAGCGCCCTGATACGGCTCGACTGCAGAAGGATGGTTGTGGCTTTCAATTTTGAAAACGACGGCCTGATCGTCACCGATATCGATGATGCCGGCTCCTTCCCCGGGACCTTGCAGCACGTGAGGGCCTTCTGTCGGGAATTTCCTTAGAAGCGGTTTTGAATTCTTATAACTGCAGTGTTCGGACCACATGACCGAGAACAAACCGATTTCTGTATAATTCGGACGGCGTCCCAGGATGGTTTTGACCGATTCATATTCTTCATCCGTCAGACCCATTTCCGCATAGACGCGCTGTTCTTCAATCGTTTCCGGGGTGATCTCAAGCATTGATGGCATGGTGTTCCCTCCAGTGTGTAAGAATGGATTCAAATAAGCGCAGACCGTCATCGCTGCCAAGCAGCGCTTCCACTGCCCGTTCCGGGTGCGGCATCATACCGAGGACATTCCCCTGCTCATTCATAATGCCTGCGATATCCCCTACAGAGCCGTTCGGGTTCTCTTCATAAGTAAAGACAATCTGATTATTTTCGCGCAGCTTCGCATATGTTTCTTCATCACAATAATAGTTTCCTTCGCCATGAGCGATCGGAATCTGGATTTTTGCTTTCTCTTCATAGTGGTGGGTGAAAAGGGTATCTGCATTTTCCACAGTCAGTGTTTCATAATGGCACATGAACTTCAGGCGTTCGTTCGCGAGCATCGCACCTGGAAGCAGCCCCATCTCAAGCAGGACCTGGAATCCATTACATACACCGAGAATCGGTTTTCCTGCTTCGGCAGCTTCACGAATTTGTTCGACAATCGGAGCCGTAGAAGCAATCGCTCCGGAGCGAAGGTAATCTCCGTATGAGAATCCTCCTGGCAGAAGGATGGCATCATAGTCTGCTAGATTCGCTTCCTGGTACCAAACCAAGTCCGCTTCCTGCCCCAAACCGTCCTTGACAGCGTGGTACATGTCACGGTCACAGTTGGAACCTGGAAAAACAACGACAGCAAATTTCACGTCAGCCTACCTCCTCGATCGTGTACGTATAGTTCTCGATGACAGGGTTGGCAAGTAGTTGATCACACATCTGATCGACCTGCTGATCCAGATTCTCCGAGTCTTCTAAAAGGACCTCCATGTATTTACCGACGCGTACGTCCTGGACATTGTTATATTCCAAAGACTTCAATGAGTTCTGAACAGCCTTTCCTTGTGGATCTAAAACGCCCTCTTTGAGTGTGATGTGGATCTTTACTTTGCGCATACGTTCTCCTCCAGTCGTTGTAGTATGTTCTCATAAACCTCGATCAGGCTGCCGATTTCTTCCCGGAATACGTCTTTGTCCATTTTCTGACCTGTTTTGATATCCCATAAGCGGCATGTATCCGGTGAAACTTCGTCCGACAATACGATTGTCCCGTCCGGCAGACGGCCGAATTCCAATTTGAAATCAGCGAGTTCCAAGCCTGCGGATTGGAATAATGCAATCAATTGTTCATTTATAATCAGGGCTTGTTCTTTGATGAATGTGAGTTCTTGTTCTTTGACGTCTGTCAGATGATAGGCATGAACGTCGTTGATTAGTGGATCATTCAATTCGTCCTTTTTGTAGAACAGTTCGATGATCGGCGGGTGGAAGCGCGTCTTCTCTTCAATACCGAGCCTTTTCGTAATACTTCCGGCTGCTTTGTTCCGGACCACGACTTCCAGTGGAATGATCGTCGTGCGCTTTACCAACTGCTCTGTATCGTTCAGCGCTTCAATAAAGTGGGTGGGAATTCCTTGCTTATGCAAGTATTGAAAGACTTTAGAGGTGATCAAGTTATTCAGGCGGCCTTTGCCTGCAAACTCGCTTTTCTTTTTACCGTTGAATGCTGTCGCATCATCTTTATAGGATAAAACCAGACGCTCCTGGTCATCAGTCGTCACATACACACGTTTCGCTTTACCTTCATACAATAAGGAATCTTTCATGAAGAACACCTCACTCATGGGGATTGGCCGGGGATGTCCTCGACATCCCCGGATAAAACAGTTTACTTACAGACCGATACGGTCGAAAATACGATCCACTTGCTTCAGGTGATGCTTGTAATCGAAGCAGGCATCAAGCTGGGATTCAGACAGGGCAGCCGTAATCTTCTCATCTGCCTCAATCAGCTCACGGAACGGCACTCCACGCTCCCATGCTTCCATCGCTTTCGGCTGGACAAGGTCGTATGCTTCTTCGCGTACCATGCCTTCATCAATTAATGTAAGCAGAACACGCTGGGAGAAAATCAAGCCGTACGTTTTCTCCATATTTTCCTGCATACGATCAGGGAATACCGTCAAATTCTTCACGATATTTCCAAAGCGGTTCAACATGTAGTTCAAAGCAATCGTGGCATCCGGCAGAATAACGCGCTCTGCAGAGGAGTGGGAAATGTCCCGTTCATGCCAAAGAGGAACGTTCTCAAATGCTGTCAACATGTGTCCGCGGATCACACGTGCCATCCCTGTCATGTTTTCGGATCCGATCGGGTTACGTTTGTGAGGCATAGCAGAAGAACCTTTCTGTCCCTTGGCAAAGTACTCTTCCACTTCCCTTGTTTCCGTCTTCTGGAGACCACGGATCTCTACAGCGATCTTCTCGATGGATGTTGCAATCAAGCTCAGTGTGGAAACGTAATGAGCGTGACGGTCGCGCTGAAGTGTCTGTGTAGAAACAGATGCCGAATCAAGGCCCAGCTTCTCACATACATAAGCTTCTACGAAGGGATCGATGTTCGCATACGTTCCTACAGCGCCGGAAAGCTTTCCGACTTGAATATGCTTGATAGCAAGATCCAGGCGCTCCAGGTTTCGTTTCATTTCTTCATAATAAAGGGCAAGCTTCAACCCGAACGTCGTCGGTTCTGCGTGGACCCCGTGCGTCCGACCCATCATGACCGTGTGCTTATGTTCCTTCGCTTTCTCACCAAGGATTTCGATGAAGTTGACAAGGTCTTTGCGAATGATCTCATTCGCCTGCTTCAACTGGTAAGAGAGTGCTGTATCTACCACGTCTGTAGATGTAAGCCCGTAGTGCACCCATTTCCGCTCATCGCCGACCGTCTCGGACACAGCACGTGTGAACGCTACGACATCGTGACGTGTTTCCAATTCAATTTCATGAATACGCGCGATATCAAAGGAAGCTTTCTCACGCAGTTTCTCTACATCTTCTTTCGGGATGACTCCAAGCTCACTCCAAGCTTCACAGGCAAGCAGCTCGACTTCCAGCCATGCTTGATAGCGGTTTTCCTCTGTCCAAATGGCGCCCATTTCCGGTCTTGTATAACGTTCTATCATCGTCTTCCTCCTTGGTTTCTACCATAAATGTATCTGGTTGGTTTCCATGTATGTCGCAATTTCTTTTAAATCATTACCGATAAAGGTCAGGTGCCCCATCTTACGGTTGGTCCTTGCTTCTCCTTTACCGTAATCGTGAAAATGACAACCCTCATATTGTTCGATCTTGTCAATTAAAATCCCGCGGTGCTTGCCTAGGACATTGACCATCACTGCCGCTCCGAATGTATGCACCGGAAGAAGCGGAAGACCGCAGATTGCACGGACATGTTGTTCAAACTGGGATACGTTGCAAGCCTCGATCGTGAAGTGACCGGAGTTATGCGGCCTTGGTGCCATTTCGTTGATATAGATGTCGTCTCCTTTGACGAACATCTCCACTGCAAACGTTCCGACGACTCCGATCTCATCTGCCAGCACTCGAACCGCCTCGTCCGCTTTCTGACGGACGGCCTCTGATACGTTGGCAGGGACTCTTGTTTCATGAAGGATATGATTCTTATGGATATTTTCTGCAAGCGGGAAGGTCCGGATGATTCCGTCCATTCCTCTAGTGAATACTTGAGAGATTTCTAAATCAAATAGCAGCCACTGTTCGACAATATAGATGCCGCCCTCTTTAATGAAAGAAGATAGCTCGTCCAGGCTGCTCTCGTCTTCCAGCTTCAGCTGTCCCTTACCATCGTACCCCCCGCTGATCGTCTTAACGACGGCAGGGTAACCGATGCTTTCCAATGCTTCTTTGCATTGGTCATAGGATTCGATAATCCGGTATTCCGGAACAGACAAGCCTGCATCGACCGCTGCCTGCTTTTCTTTGGAACGGTTCTGCGTAACGGCGAGGGCCAGAGATCCTTGAGGCAGTTTGCCAGCTTCTTCAAACAGCTTGGCGACTTCAAGGTCGACATTTTCGAATTCGTACGTAATGACGTCACTGACTTTACTCAGTTTTTGAGCAGCTTCTTTATCGTCATAAGCAGCGATGATCTGCTTATCTGCAAGCGGTGCACACGGACAGTCTTCCGCCGGGTCCATGACGGCGATTTTGTATCCCATGTGTCTGGCAGCGACCGCCATCATTCTTCCGAGCTGGCCGCCTCCAAGAATTCCGATCGTCTGACCTGGTCGAATAACCTTAGGACTCACGCAAATCCCTCCTCATTCCTTCTACTTTCTCCACCATCTGTTCTCTGTACACCGACAATCTGCCGGCCACCTCTTCATCGAAAGCTCCGATGATTTCTGCAGCAAGAAGACCTGCATTCTTTGCACCGGCACTTCCGATCGCTACAGTCGCCACAGGAACTCCTCCAGGCATCTGTACTATAGATAGAAGGGAATCCATTCCTTTCAATGCTTTTGATTCAACAGGGACTCCGATGACAGGCAGGGTCGTTTTAGAAGCAACCATTCCCGGAAGGTGGGCTGCCCCTCCCGCTCCGGCAATGATGACCTTCAACCCTCGTCCGCGCGCATCTTCTGCGTAAGTGAACATATCCTCCGGTGTCCGGTGAGCTGATATGATTTCCTTCTCGTATCCGATCCCAAGTTCATCCAGGACGGCACATGCCCCCTGCATTGTCTCCCAATCGGAAATGCTGCCCATGATTACGCCAACACTAGCCATTCATATTCATCCCTTTCTTCATAAAAAAACCTGCTCGACGCTCTCAACTAATGAGAGGAGTCGAGCAGGCACACGTGTCCCACTTGAAAGCATCCAAGCTTAAACTCCCCTCATAGTCCGGGAATTTACGGTTCCCAGGTAGAGACGAACGGGCCTTATTCCCGTCTTATATGAGGTCGCCTATGCAATTCTGCTTTCATCATATCAGGAGAAACTTGTCGATGTCAACGCAAAGTCGAACATTAAAGAAAATAAAAATACTAATCGTTCGGTTTTATTCTTTCACTGCGTGAAAAACAATCCTTTTCTCTATCGGTTCCATTACTTTTCCCCATTTCGGGTTTCCTCCCGAAAAATCGGCTCCTCCGCTCGGCGGATCGGCGTGTAGCTTCCCGCTTCATCCGATCGAGACACTGGCCGATGGATTCATTCTCCTGCACTTCAAAGCGCTTCTTGCTGTTCTTGCTGGGCATGACGTATCTTTCCTTTCTTAACGGATTTCACCCAGAACCCGCCATGGATCTGTTTCGGTTCATAAGCGACGATAAACGCTTTCGGATCGATATGACGAATCGTTTCATATAAGGAAAGCTCGTATTTCCTTGGAGTCAGAATCTGCATGGCCAGCCGATCCCCTTCCATTCCATAAGCATACCAACTCGTCACGCCGTACCCCTTATCCCGGAGCTTCCGCGTGAATTCGATATCCGGATCGGACGATATCACGTTCACTGTAATATAACCGAGAGCCAATTTCTCTTCAATCTTCATACCAACGATAACACCAAGACCATAACCAAGAGCATAGGCAAGGACATTCTCTATCTGATCCAGACGATCAAGGACGAGCCCAAGACCAAAGACGTAGGTAACTATTTCAAATGTACTGATGAACGCGGCAATATAACGACGGCCTTTCAACGTAAAAATCATCCGTAATGTAAAGAACGAAACATAGACAATGTTCACGGCTAAAATGATCACAATGAGCAATAATGGGTTTTCTAACATGGATGCATCCCCCTACTTATGTTGCAAATATAGACCCAAGAAATTCTTCTCGTCGATATTCATGCATACACTATAAACCATGGGAATGTCCATACACAATCTTTTTTTACCGCAATTAATGACAATTTACGGAGGCTGATGACATGAACCAATTCAAGGATTGGAAAACCAACATGGACCGCTTCTTCGGCCATGAATTCTGGGATGATTTCGACGGGATGATGAAGCCCCCCATTCCAGCTGTCAACATCTATCAATATGACCAGGAGCTCTTATGCTATGTGAATATTCCCGGAATGGATAAACCAAAGAACATCGACGTGCTTGTCGATCATACGACACTAACCTTAAAAGGGAAAATTTCGTTCAACAAGCGCGGCGGCAAGCAGGTCAAATCCGAAATTCCGGATGGCATGTTTGAAAGGACGATCGATCTCCCGTTCCCTGTTCGTCATGATAAAATCGACGCGACTTATCAACACGGGCTGCTGATTATCAAGCTGCAACGTTATATCACAGATGCCACCAACCAGCGCCCTATCCAGATCCGCCACCTGGAAGAAAAGGAATAAAAGGAGAGAAGAGTATGCGGCAGCTCTCCGGATCTCCCCCTATATACTTGTCCGTATCGGGAAGGAACGAAAACCGTCTCACGGGAGCCCGCCATCACCTTTCAAAAGAAACCGCCAGCCTGCGGCTGACGGTTTCCCTCATCCTTTCTGCCTTACGCAAGGAAGATGAAGTACAAAATAAAGATAACGAACAAGAAGTACATGATCGGATGAATTTCTTTTGCTCTCCCTTTTAGAAGCATCGTAATCGGATAGAAGATAAACCCGATTGCAATCCCCGTCGCAATACTGTACGTCAACGGCATCGCTACGATTGTGAAGAAGGCCGGAACAGCAACTTCGAACTCGTCCCAATCAATGCTCTTCAAAGCAGAAGCCATCAATACACCGACGATGATCAAGGCAGGAGCCGTCACTTCAGCAGTCACGATGGACAAGAGAGGCGAGAAGAACAATGCAAGAATAAAGCACAAAGCCGTCACAACAGAAGTGAATCCGGTACGCCCGCCGGCCCCGACCCCTGCAGTCGACTCGATGTAAGAAGTCGTCGTAGACGTTCCTACAATAGCACCTGCTACAGTCGCTGTAGAATCAGCAAATAGAGCTCTATCCGCTCTTGGGAGCTTGTTATCCTTCATAAATCCAGCCTGGGTCGCCACTGCTACGAGCGTTCCAGCTGTATCAAAGAAGTCAACGAACAAGAAAGTCAAAATGACGACAAGCATCTCCATCGTGAAGATATCTCCGAAATGCTCCAATGCTGCCCCGAACGTCGGCGCAACCGAAGGTGCAGAACCGACGATATCGCTCAACCCGGAAGGCGGTGCAATCAGTCCGGAAACCATACCCGCTACAGCTGTCAGCACCATACCGTAGAAAATACCGCCCTTCATCCCCAACGCCATCAAGATGACGCTGATGACAATTCCGAAGACAGCAAGCAGTACAGGGCCTGAAGTAAGATCCCCCATTTGAACAAGAGTCGCATCACTGTTCACGACAATTCCTGCATTCTGAAAGCCGATAAAAGCGATGTAGAGGCCGATTCCGGCACCTACAGCGAGCTTAAGGTTTCCAGGAATGGCATCGATGATTAATTGGCGTAGTCCTGTAAGAGTTAAAACGATAAAAATAAGTCCGGAAGCCAATACACCGGCAAGTGCCGTTTCCCAAGGAATTCCATAGCCAAGAACAACCGTATAGGCGAAGAAGGCGTTCAAGCCCATACCCGGAGCGAGAGCAATCGGATATTTCGCGAATACCCCCATGATTAATGTTCCGATAGCAGCTGCGATCGCAGTAGCTGTAAAGATAGCCCCTTTATCCATCCGCGTAACACCTTCAGGAAGCTGATCGATTCCATCCAACGCAAGCGTCGATGGATTGACGAACAAAATATATGCCATAGCCAGGAAGGTCGTTAGTCCTGCTATGATTTCACGACGATAGGTCGTGCCGTTCTCCTTGAATTTAAAATAATTGCGCACGTTCTTTTTCCTCCCTTTTCTTTCCCTGATCCTTCTTGAAATGCCCGGCATTCCAAGAACATGGTTGAACAAATAAAAAAGACACCCCGGGAGATTCCCGAGAGTGTCTACGAAAACGAAGGAGATGGACGAGGGCCCTGAAGTAAATTCACATAACCACAACATCCATCCACCAACGTAGTCAGACCAATTTACGGCGGTCTGGTAGAAACTCATGGGCCCTATCCCCAAAATTATACGACGGTGATGCTTTATTATTTGATTCTATCTTACTAGGTCAGAAGAAGAGAGTCAAGCCTATTTCCGAACATTAAACTTAATAAAATTAAAATCGTTCGCTTATTCCCATTCAATGGTTGCCGGCGGCTTGCTCGTTACATCATACACAACGCGGTTAATATGATCGACTTCGTTGACGATACGCGTGGAGATCCTCTCCAGTACATCCCATGGGATACGCGCCCAATCAGATGTCATACCGTCAATGGATGTTACGGCACGAATGCCGATCGTGTGATCATACGTCCGTTCATCTCCCATGACACCGACGGACTTGATGTTAGGAAGAACTGTGAAGTACTGCCAAATGTCGCGGTCAAGCCCTGCCTTCTTGATTTCGTCACGAAGAACAGCGTCCGACTCGCGAACGATTTCCAGCTTCTCTTCCGTCACTTCACCGAGGACACGGATGGCAAGGCCGGGACCAGGGAACGGCTGGCGCCAAACGATATGTTCCGGCACACCAAGTTCAAGCCCGAGCGCACGGACTTCATCTTTAAACAACGTATTCAAAGGCTCAATTAATTCAAATTCCATATCTTCAGGAAGACCACCAACATTGTGGTGGGATTTAATCGTCTGCGCTGTTTCCGTACCACTTTCGATAATATCCGTATAAAGCGTTCCTTGAGCAAGGAAATCGATGTCTTTCAGCTTGGCTGCTTCATCATCGAAGACATAGATGAACTCGTTACCAATGATCTTACGTTTCTTTTCCGGGTCGGAAACGCCTGCCAACTTACTCATGAAACGTTCTTTAGCATCAATTTTGATAATGTTCATTTGGAATCCTTCTCCAAGGAAACGCATGACATCATCCGCTTCGTTTTTTCTAAGAAGACCGTGGTCAACGAAGATACAGGTTAATTGGTCTCCGATCGCGCGGTGAATCAAAGCGGCGACGACAGAAGAATCGACTCCTCCGCTTAATGCACAGAGTACTTTACGATCTCCTACCTGCTCACGGATTTTCTCCACTTCCATCTCAATGACGTGCTCCATCGTCCAGTCATCTGTCGCTTCACAAACGTCGAAAACGAAGCTGCGTAGAATATCGTTTCCATATTCAGAGTGACGCACTTCCGGGTGGAACTGGACGCCGTACATACGTGCATCATCATTGCTGATCGCTGCTACAGGACAGGAAGGACTTGTCGCGTCGACGCGGAAACCTTCCGGCGCTTCAATTACCTTATCACTGTGACTCATCCAAACGGTCTGCTCTTTAGGAGTTTTACGGAAGATGACCGGGCTCTCTTTAACAGTGATATCCGCTTTGCCGTATTCCCGTTCTTTCGCACGCTCTACTTTGCCGCCGAAGTGGTGCGTCATCAGCTGCATGCCGTAGCAGATTCCCAGTACTGGAATGCCTAATTCAAAGATCTGCTCATCGCAACGGAAGCTGTTTTCCCCGTATACACTGTTCGGTCCACCGGACAGGATGATCCCGCTGGGATTCAATTCCTTGATTTCTTCAATAGTCATTTTATGAGAATGAAGTTCACTGTACACTCCGAATTCACGGATTCTCCGGGTGATCAACTGGTTGTATTGACTTCCGAAGTCAAGCACTAGAATCATGCCTTTCACTTGTTCCATACTCTTCCACTCCTTATTTATGTTCGACTGCCTTCTTTCCTGCCGGCAATAAAAAAATGGATTCCCGCCTCGTCTAATATAAACGAAGGCAGAAATCCATCCCATGCCGAGACATGTCACGTGATTTCCACCTTCATAGTCAGGAAATTTACGGTATCCCGGTAGAGACTCTCGAGCCATATTCTCGAGGATATACGAAGGAAGAACGCATCTAATTGCCATTCATTCTATCAACCGCAACAAAAGTAATCAAGACAATGTCCTTTTAATTAAATTTTCCCATAATTCAGTGACTTCCGGCCAGCGCTTCATAGAGTCTCCTCCTCCATAGAGGAGACGTTCATAATGATTCGTCAGTCGGCGCATCTCGTTCGACTGATAACGCCGGTCCACCTCTTCCGCGTATTCCCGGAGGGTTTGATCCTGTTTGCGCTTCAGACCCTTATGGTGCAGCGCTTTTAACAGAAACGCATAGGCCTTCTCAAACGTATCTTCCTTATTCGTCTGACGAAGCCTGCGGATATAGAAAAAGGCAAGCAAACGATATCTCATCAAGAAAACGAGGACAGCGGCCAGAATCACAAGGACAAACAGTATGATCCAACCCCACATTCCGTTCTGCTCGGAAGATGTACCTTCCAGCGCAGCAGAATCCGAGCTGTTCTCTTCCTCTTCCATCTCCTGAGGATTGCCGGCTCCTTCTTCAGGAGTCGTCTCCTGCTCACGAGCATCGCTTTCTTCCGTCTCCGTATCCTGCTCGATATCTGTATAAAAATCGGCGTTATTGGAAAACCCTTGCGTCGGTTCGAATGGAACCCACCCAATTTCAGGGAAATAAACCTCCACCCAGGAGTGGGCATTGGCACTTGTCACTTCATAAACGTTCTGGACTTCGTTTTCTGCGAAAGGATTCTCCTCCGCACCGAGACGCTCCCCACCAGTGAACCCTTTCACCCAACGGGCAGGAATCCCTTCCGACCTCAGCAGCACCACCATCGAAGTGGAGTAGTTATCACAATACCCTACTTGTGATTCAAACAGGAATTGATCGACATAGTCCTGATTATCTCTCGGAACGGCAACATCCGTCGTCGAATATTCGAACCCGTTTGCTGCAAAGTAGGACTCTACCGCTTTGGCACGATCATACCTGTTGTCTTCCCCTTCGACAATTTGGGAGGCAAGATTCCTGACTCTGTTCGGAAGATTATCCGGAAGCTGCAGGTAATGGTCCTGAATCTCTTCCGGATCTTCCCCGTCTGCTTCCCGCAGCTGGTTGTATTCAAAGGAAGGATAGTCATAATTCAGCACATACGTATTCATCTTCGCTTCCGACCCGTTGTAAATCGTATCCATTTCCCCGGTATTTTCATGGACTGCAAGGTTATATTGCTCCGGATACTCTACAAGTCCGGTAATTCCGTATGGATAGACGAGCTTACGGAAAGGAGCATCCTCCGTCATTTGCACGAGAGCACTCTGTTCTTCGGATTCCACGGCGTTCGTGAACGTTTCAAAAGGAATCGAGGATGGGTTTACCGTGTCAACAGGCTCAGCGAGTGTATCTTCCCAGCCTTTTCCTGTGTAAGTATCCTTCGATTCGATTCGCCAATAACGATCTCCGTCCACCGTAGCACGGAACATCGGTGTATCATCCTGGACGAAGGAACCACCAAGCGAGCTGTCATCTTCCCCGTACCCTACTTTCCGGACCGTTCCACTGCCACCCTCACCGCCTGTCGCACTCTGCAGGTATGGAAGTGGATCGGGCCACTGAGGGGAAAGTTTCGGAGCTGCGTATCCTATTGCGGAAGACAGGAGGATAATTCCAATCAGGGGAAGGATCCAGACATTCGCACGCCTGAAATCCTTGAAAGGAATCTCTTCCCTGTCCATCTCTCTGGAGAAACTCGAGACACCGAGTGCCGCCATTCCAAGAATGAAGGTTCGTATGATAGCCCAATCAGCTTCATACGTTGTAAACGTATCGGTTACGGTTATAAACACTAAGGTAAGAACAACGAAAAAGAACATACGTCTTGCAATAACGAACCAGTAATACAATAAGTAACTCATTAACCACAGAAGAATAAGGAACAACAAGCTGCGAAACAGCGGCGTCATCTGCCACCATTCCTGGGAAAGCATCATCTCAAAATTGAAAACGGTTTGATCATAGAGGACCGAAAACCACTCCGGCGAGAAAATTCGTTCCGCTATATACATCCCGTCGAGAATAAAGGCAAGTCCCAATCCTTTCAGCGGGACTGAAATCCACCAAGGCACCTGCAGAAAAGAGAGGAAGAAGCAGAATCCCGCATAGAGGAAGAAGATCCTCGTATCATTCGTTTCCGAAATTTCTTCCAACGGCCGCAACCACTCACAAAACAGTAAAAAACCAATTACATATAAAGCCAGCCGATAGTAGAACGTCTGCCGGTCCTGCATCATGTACTCACCTCAAATCCAGGCTTCACAAGCTGCTCTTCCGTCAGCAGTTCCACCGTCACACCTTCTCTTTTCAACTGCTTTAACGTCTGGTGCTCCTGAAGTCCGATTCGATTGTATGGATGTACGTAGTAAAAGAGGAGGCGCTTGCTCTTCTTAGCCAGTTTGACAAGAGCTACCTGCAGATCTTTATCCAGATGATGGCTGATAATCATCATCATAATTCCAGCGGGCACCTGTTTCTGTCCCCGCTCCAGTTGTTCAGCAAAAGAAGCACTCTCTATCGGACGGACTTTCGCCAAATGTGCCTGTATCTGGCTGTGATGGGAATGGTCCTGGTGAAACGGAAAGTACTTCCTCTCTCCCCCGAGAGTCATAAAAGCGAGGGGAGCGGCTTTTTTGTGGAAGGTATTCAACAGAGATGCTGTAAACTCTACAGCTCCTTCAAAGCTCAACTCGTTCATTCCTTCTTCCCGGACCGTATTCAGAATGAGCACCATGTCGACGCTCTTCTCCTGTTCAAATTCTTTTGTCATCATTTCATTTTTTCTGGCTGTCGTCTTCCAATCGACCCAGGCAAATCTGTCTCCGGGCATGTATTCCCTTACTCCTGTTACCATGTTCGTATGCTTCTCATTCAATTTGAAAGAGGGACTTGCTCCTTGTTCAAAGCTGTACACGCGCTCCTTCATTTTGACCGGACGAATAAAAGGAAAGACCAAAAGAGCGCTCGCTTCCCTGTACACGTGTTCTTTTGTGACGAAACCAAAGAAGTCCCCGGTTTTAATCCGGACGGCTTTCCATTGATGCTCGCCCCGGGGAAGCTTGTCCAATTCATATCGATAGCTGATTTTCCTTCTAAACCAGGGAAAAACGACACGCTTTACCTTTCTGTCTTCCAGAAGTGCCTCGTCCCGCTCCAAATCTTTGAACTTATCAAGATGCTGATCCATTCGTTTCAAAGATTCCGGCAGGTATTCCTCGATGACGCAGTAATAGATCGGATAAGCAAACCGACGCGTCATCGTCACTTCTACTTCCACCGTTTCTCCTCCCATCGCCGTTCGTTTGGACAGGCGGCGGTCGATCTTCCAGTTGTTAATCGGATAAAGCAGGACGCCCAGCATATAAAGAAGAAAAGGAAGAAAGGCATAGAAGAGAAACCAGCTGACAAAGCCGCCTTGAAACATTGCATAGGAAAACAGGACACCAAAGAGCAGGAGGATGATCGCGAGTTTTACAGTGAAGGACACCGTTTGTCTCATTCACCTACGTTCCTGTTCACTGGAATGGATGTAGCCGTCAACAGCTGATCAATGATCGACTCGGCGCTCGCTCCTTCGAATTGTGCTTCGGAAGTAAGGATCATCCGATGGGAAAGGACATACGGAGCCAGGTACTGTATATCGTCCGGAATGACATAATCCCGGTCATGGATGAACGCATAGGCCTTCGCCGCCCGCATAAGGGCGATCGAACCACGCGGACTTACCCCGAGATACACCCCTTCATGGCTTCTCGTCCCTGTCACCAAATCTACGATATATCGGTTGACTGTCCGATCGACATAAACACGGTCGACATCTTCCTGAAGCATAACGAGCTCCTCGCGGTTGAGTACAGAAGTAATCTCCTCGATCGGATGTCCTTCCGATGTCCTTGCCAGCATTTCCATCTCCTGTTTGGCAGATGGATACCCCATTTTCATCTTGAGCAGGAAGCGGTCAAGCTGTGCTTCCGGCAGCGGATAGGTCCCTTCATATTCGATCGGGTTCTGTGTTGCCATGACAAAAAACGGATCGCTGAGCGGCACCGTATTGCCATCCACCGTAATACTCGTTTCTTCCATACCTTCCAATAAGGCAGACTGTGTCTTCGGGGATGTCCGGTTGATTTCATCTGCCAGGACGATATTACCGAGAATCGGACCAGGACGGAATTCGAACTCTAATGTTTTCGGATTATAAATGGATACACCCGTCACATCGCTCGGCAGAAGATCCGGAGTGAACTGGATCCTTTTGAACTGGCAGTCGAGCGACTTCGCCAACGTCTTTACAAGCATCGTTTTCCCTACACCGGGAACGTCCTCCAGAAGCACATGGCCTCTGGCAAGCAGAGCTACAACACTCAACAGTGCCGCCTCTTCTTTCCCAATCATGACCCGTCTCATATTTTTAAGTACTTCCGATATTTTCGGTTGATACAGAAATGTCTGCTGCGTCATTCGGTGTACCCCTTTCAAACGAACTATTTTTCTGAATTATCACGCTTATCTTTAACTATACTATATTGGTTCTTAATGGACAAAAGATGCGAACATCTGGATATAATCGACAAAAAGGTCGCCCCAGCCGTCCTATGCTTCATTGGTAAAATTTATTAAATCTATTAACATTATTTACCCAATATGGTATCTTTGATTCAAGCCATCGCAAATAGAAATAAAAAAGTACGCCGCAGAAATAAGAGACGAAGGTTATAGACATATAAATAAGGTGGCAAAACAGCCCCGGCCAAAATGGCCGGGGCTGTCTGTATAGTCAGGACGATCCTGGGTCCTTCTGCTCGATATGACGGTTGATATCCTCCCAATCCGGGTGATCAGCGATGACTTTAAGGACATCTTCCATTGAAAACCCCGGGTTGCTTGGGTAAAGGTGTTCGATAATTCTTTTCACAAGCTCGAAATCTTCGCTTGTATCCACCGTCCACCGATGAGAACTGGCATTCCGCTTATATGTCACGTGGAAACTCGAGTATCGTTCAGAATGGCGGATGATGAACGGCGTGACATGTTCCCGTTCCGCCGGCTGCACCGCTTCCTTGTATGCTTCCTCCAGCGCTTGGAAAGAGAACACACTTGTATCCATCCCCCGCGGATAAGTCCGCACCTCCGTGTTCGAACCATACTGAAACGCAGGTGCACGGTGGACGTAAGCAGCGACGACATCGTCTATCACGTTGGGGTCGATCAGCGGGCAGTCCGCTGTCAGCCTGACGACAGCGTCTGCATCGAAAGCCGCTGCCGTTTCATAGTATCTCTCCAGCACATCATCCTCCGACCCTCTGTAACAAGCCACTCCTACAGATCGGCACAGCTCGACAATCGGGTCATCCCTGACATGCTCGGTCGTAGCGATGACCAGTTGATCGATCAGCTTCGAACGCTGCATCCGCTCGATTTGATAGACAAGCATTGGTTTTCCCAGAATCGTCTTTAATACTTTACCGGGCAGACGAGTCGATCCCATCCGCGCCTGCACGATGGCGACGACTTTCACGTGACTCCTCCCTTCATCCAATCCACTTCCAGGACATCGGGGTCCCTTTTACCAGATCGGCATTGATTTTCTTCCCGAGCAGCACTTCCATATATTTCACCGGCATGCCGAATCCTGGGCGGATAGCCCGGAGATTCGACTCTGTCAACACATCACCGGCTTTCATATCTTCTGTAATATAGAGAGAGCGCCGGTATTTGCCCGACCCTTTTTCGCTGTCTGTCGGTCCGTAACGAACAGATCCGAGCGCTTCCCATGCCCGTTCCGTTTCCGTGACGAGTGCTTTCATCTCCTCCGGTTCCAGGGAGAATTGAGAATCCACGCCTCCGTCCTTACGATTTAAGGTGAAATGCTTTTCGATGACGGACGCACCTAAAGCGACACTTGCAACCGCCGCCCCTGTACCGAGGGTGTGGTCCGATAGACCGACTTGACAACGGAACACTTCTTTCATATTAGGTATGGTTCGGATATTGGAATTCTCCGGAGTTGCCGGGTAGCTGCTGGTGCACTTCAGAAGCACTAAATCCCGACAGCCGGCTCCCCGCGCAGCAGCCGTCATTTCTGCTATTTCGGCGACTGTCGCAAGCCCCGTCGATATGATGACCGGTTTCCCTGTGGCAGCGACCTTCTCGATCAATGGCAGATCCGTATTTTCAAAGGATGCAATCTTATACATAGGGACATGAAGCGATTCGAGGAAATCGACCGATGAGGCGTCGAACGGGGTACTGAACCCAATGATACCTCGTTCTCTGCAGCGCTCGAATATCTTTTTATGCCACTCCCACGGTGTATAAGCTTCCTTATAAAGATCATACAGGCGCTTGCCCTTCCACAAACTGTCCTGCTGGTTAATTTCAAAGTCTGCCCCTTTATGATCCAGCGTCATCGTATCTGCCGTGTATGTCTGGATTTTCAATGCATCAGCACCGCTGTCCGCCGCGCGATCAACGATTTCAAGGGCACGCGTCAGCGATTGATTGTGGTTCCCGGACATTTCCGCGATGATGAACGGCCGATGGGCTTCACCGATATACCGATCGCCCACTTTCATCTCCATTCCTTCCCCTCCCAATCTTCCTTGAATAGTGCCAGAAGTATCACGTCAAGAAACACTCCCCCTCTGTTCCAATGGCTGCAAAGTCTTCCTTCCTGCACGAAACCAAGCTTCTCATGATAACGAACGCTGCCTGTATTCGAAGACAAAACCTCTGCACATACTTTTTGGACGGGTTCCTGCTTAAAAATGTAATCAAGGGCAAGCTTCCCCATCTCTGTCCCTGCTCCTTTAGGCGCGGCCGGGTCTCCGATATAGAAACCCCAAAGACACCGCTTATGCACACGATCGATATCGGAAAATCGAACAAAGCCAAGCGGACGTTTGCCGGAGACGAAGATCTTCGCATGAGCCTGGGTATTTTTCTGCTCTTTCTTCATCCATTCGAGATGACTATCCCACTCAATGGGTTGATTGTTATACATATGTCGGCGGATTTCCTCTCTGTTCCGCCACGTCCAGATCTGCCTCCAGTCCTTCTCTTCCACATCTCTAAGCGTGTACTCAGTCATCAGGAGACCTTCCTGTCAAAAAGTCTGCAACGGCATGCGGTCGATGCTTCTCCATTAAAGCCCCCGCCGCTCTTGACAGATTGACGAGAAGGGACGGATCGTTCTTCAACAGGGCAAGCTGTTCATAGATTTGATCGGTCGTCACCTGCTCACTCCTCCCTAAGTATAAAACCGCTCCCCTCTCTTTAAGGGCCGATAGTACACCCGTCTGATTATCAGCAGCTTCGATGACAACAGTCGGGAGTTTCATATAACACCGCTCCCACACAGAACTCCCACCTGCACCGAAAGCTACATCTGCCTGCTGCATCAGCCGAGCCATCCGTTTCGTCTGGACGTGCAGGGACATTTTCTCCTGTTGGCAGAATTTGCGGAGCTCCTGTTTATAAGGATAAGCGCCTCCTACTACGACATCGACTTTCGGTGTTTCCGCAAGCCGCTTCAACGCCTGCACAACTTTCCAAGTATCGTTATTCGGATCACTGCCACCGAAGGAAACAAGCACTCGATCAAGACGTCCCAAGCGTTCTTTACGCTTCTTGTCATAATGATAGAATTCTTCACGAAGCAAGGCATACGCAGGACCGAAAAGGCAGGTGGCGCCTTGTGGAAGGAGATTGGCATACCCCGCTTCCCCAGCCTTGTGCAAATTCTGATCGAGCAGCACACCACACCTATGAGGCCTGTCAGCCAAATCATCGATGACCATCACCCCGCCGACACGGGCAGACAAGACTTCCTCCCACCGGGCATCCAGCAGATAATGATCGACAACGAGCCAATCCACCGTTCCTATATTATCCAAAACCTGCACGCATCTAGCCGCGTCCTCCTCCCAGGACACCGGGTCTGCACCTGTGATCATATGAACATCCATACCGGCTTCCATCAGCCAATCCACAAGGTCCCCGGGACGTTTTCTGCACATAAAAAAAACATCCACCCCCTGCTTCTTCAACTGTTCGGCGAGCGTGGCACAACGCATCACATGCCCGGTCCCCAAGGAACGGGACGCATCAGCCCGGAAACCGATCCTCATGGTTTCCCTGCTTTCGCGCTGAAGTGACCGGCGACTTTTCGGACGGCTGTAATAACATCCTTCACGTCCGCCTCTGACATTCCAGGAAATAGAGGCAGTGTGAGAATGTGTTCGTACAGTTCCTCCGCAACAGGGCACTGGTTCGGCCCATATCCAAGTCGTTGGTAATGAGGTTGAAGATGGACAGGCATGTAGTGGACATTCACTCCGATATTTTCCGCCCGCAGGGATTCGAACACTTCCGTCCTCAACGGAGCAAGCTTCCCACTTAAACGAAGAACATATAAATGCCAGCTTGATTTCGTATCTTTCAGCTGGCATGGGATTTCGACTCCTTCCAAGTTGCGGAAAGCCTCGTCATATTTCGCCGCATACGCCCTTCGCAAAGTAAGGAAGCGTTCCAATTTATTCAGCTGACTGCTTCCTAAAGCTGCCTGGATATCCGTCATGCGGTAGTGATAGCCGAGGAACTGCATTTCATATTCCCAGGACTTCCGATTTTGTTCGAGCTGATGTGTGTCACGAGTGATGCCATGGGTCCGGAACAGCTTCAATTTCTCATAGAAAACCGGGTTATCCGTCGTGATCACACCACCTTCTCCCGTCGTAATATGTTTGACAGGATGGAAGCTGAACATCGTCATATCGCTGAACGAACCGACTTTCTTCCCTTCGTATTCCGCTCCGAGGGCATGGGCACCATCCTCGATGATCACCAGCCCGTTCTCGTCGGCGATTCTTCGAAGCTCTTTATAGTCTGCCGGCTGTCCCGTAAAGTCGACAGGTATGATGGCTTTCGTTTTCTCCGTCACCAGCTTTTCCACGGATACCGGATCGATATTGTAATGAATCGGATCGACGTCCGCAAATACAGGTGTCCCACCGCTGTAAAGGACACAGTTGGCACTTGCGACAAAAGTGATCGGCGTCGTGATCACCTCCGCCCCCTCTGTCACACCGGCAGCGAAGCATGCGGCGTGCAGGGCAGCCGTTCCGCTTGAGAAAGTAACGGCATACGAAGAGCCGACATATTCCGAGAGTTCCTTTTCGAAGCGCTCGATGGTCGGCCCAGTCGTTAAATAATCACTTTTCAAGACGTTCACGACAGCGCCGATATCGTCATCATCAATAAACTGCCTGCCGTAGGCAAGCATCGAATCACGGACAGGCTTCCCCCCTACTATCGCTAACTTTCCCAATGGACCGTTCCCCTTTAAATGAGTTTAGTCGTCTTGATCCACTCTTCCGTCCGACGGATGCCTTCCTCTAATGTAACGGCAGGCTCCCAATCCAGAAGTCTCTTCGCCTTCCTGTAATCACAGAGAAGTTTCGGAATCTCGCTTTGTGGATGGATATGCTCGATATGTTCAATACGCGATTCATCTTCTACGATCAATGCGGCCAGATCATTAACGGAAATGTCCCTTCCTAAACCGGCATTGACGATTTCGCCGTCCACTTCACTCTGGTACCCCGCCTCCACGACGAAACCGGCACAGTCTTCTACATACAATAAATCGCGTGTCTGACGTCCATCTCCATAAATTTGCAGCGGCAGACCATGGAGTTTGTTCTTAATGAAGATGGCCACTACGCCGCCTTCTCCTCCCGTCTTCTGAAAAGGCCCATACGTGTTGAACGGCCGCACGACTGTCACAGGGAGATCGTAAGCGTAATAATACGACAACACCATATTTTCCGCTGCAATTTTAGCGCCTGCGTACGGGGATGCCGGCTTGATCGGATCGCTTTCAGCAATCCCTTTGTCGTCCACAGCCCTGTCATAAACCATACAGGTACTCATGAATACCATTTTCACGTTACGTTTACGGCATTCTTCAAGCAGATAGAATGTACCGATAGTATCGTTATGGAACGTCGTCACCGGATCATCGATGCTATCCTGGACATTGATGCTTGCAGCCAGATGATAACAAAGGTCGATCCCCGGATAAAACAAGGCTTGCACGGTTGCTTCGTCTTTGATATCGCCATGGATGAACGCTCGAAAGTTCTTATGGGACAATAATTCTTCCATATTCTCAATACGTCCATTTGATAAATCATCCAGCACCCATACTTGGTGCCCGTCTTCCAGCAGTTTTCGGACGACCCATCTGCCGATGAAACCGGCGCCGCCTGTCACAAGAATGTTCAAAATGCACACCCCTCCCTTATATTGTCCATACATATTTCTAAGAAAAGGGCTTTATTCATAGAAAGAAGCATCTTAATTAGTCATATGATGAATGAGACCAGCCAGCCGCTTGCCGGCAGGGTGTTTTTGATTATAAGAACGGTCAAGAAACGCTTTCTCTTTGTTACGAACATATACTTTCATATCGTTCGTATGAAAGTAGGACGTGACGAGATCCGCCAGCCGCACCGGGTTGCTTTGGACTAATTTCCCAAGAATCGTATAGTATCCCGAATAGCCGGGGAACGGTTCATTCAGAATGAATACCGGTTTCTTTGCAAGCATCGCTTCCAATCCGACCGTCGAGGAGTAGGACACAACAGCATCGGATAAATGAAGGAGGTCATAAAGTTGAAGACCTTGCGCGGAGAATATATAGGGGTTGGATTTGACGAGACGCTGGGACTTGGAACTCGGATAGTCCTTCACGATGATATTCACTTTACTCTTCCCGTGCAGACGATCGAGGAACTTCCGCCAGCTTTTCACCTGGGAACCGCCGCGTACGATAACAAGTACCGTCTTCTTCTTCGGATCCAGCCCCAGCTGACGGACCAGCTTCGCTTTGGAGCTTTTTGCCGGCTTATGAATCAAATCGAAGCGAGGATGACCGATAATGGCAACGCCCTTCGGTTTCACCCCTTTCGATATATACCAATCCACTTCGAATCTGCCGTAAACAGCATCCACATCTGCAATTTTCGGAAGGTATCCGAATTCACCGGAAACGATGCCGTGCTGCATACAAATGGTCGGCACTCCATGTTTGGCAGCGACCATAACGAACGTTCTGCTTTCCGGATAGTGCGTAGAAGGAACGACGATGGCGGATACAGATAAAGAGCGGAACAGCTGAGTCGCTTCTTCCACACGTAAAATGATTTTACTGATTTGAATCCAAAGTACTTTTCTAAAATTGGCATCTTGATATATTGGATGGTTTGGAAATTTCTTCAGCAATTTCGTCGCATGCAGTTTCGCCTGACTGATCGCAGATGTCCGGGGATGCTTCTGGTACGCATCGAAATATTGAACCGGTGGCGAAGCACTCTTCACCGTCTTCGAAGGTGCTTTCTTCTTCATCCGCGCACCTTTTTTCATGGCGCTCTTCTGTTTCAACTTCTCTTCTTTTAATTTGCTTGCCTTCTCTTTTACTATAAGCGTTCGATGCTTTTGGAAATATTTCGTGTACGTTTCATTCGGAATTCTCATCAAGTTGTACACGTCATGAAAGATGATCTTGCCATTCGGTTTCTTATTCACAGGTACTTGATGACTCGCTTTAAAGTGGTTGAAAACTGCCTGCACCTGCGTAGAGTCTGTCACTCTATTACGCAGCACTTTCCTGAATGTTGCTTTCTCAAGAGCCGCCAGCACTTTAGCATTCTTGCCGATGAGACTCCGGAAGTGACAAAGATGGGCAATGGTGTACCCTTTATATTGAAGACTTTGAAAATCTTCCAAAAAATCTAGATAAGCAGACCAATAATTGCTTTCAAATATATTCATACGAACCTCCTCTCTTTCCTGTTTACAGTAATCCCTCTTCTTTTAATAAGCGATATAATTCCTCTATGGTAATGGGAGGAAGACCGGAGGAGCTGTACGTACCCGGCTTCGCCTTCCTGGCGCTGCGATATGCTTGTTCTTTCTTGATCGGGTGCGGGATGACATACATCCCCGGGAGCTCCCATGCCGTCACCGACTCTTCCTCTGTCATCAGCTCTTCATACATTTTCTCGCCCGGACGAAGTCCGATTTCCTCAATTTGAATGTCTGTAGTCTTCCATTGATACTTCCGACACATTTCCTTAATAACGAGCGTGTAGAGATCTTCCAGGGCAATGATCGGCATCTTGAGCACAAACACTTCGCCGCCCTTCGCTTCCTTCAACGCCTGTATCGTCAAATTTGTCGCTTGATCGAGCGTCATCATAAACCGGGTCATCCGCCGATCCGTCACCGTAATTTTCTTCTTATCGACTACTTGTTTCTTAAACAGCGGAATGACGGATCCTCTGGAACCCATGACATTCCCGAAGCGTACACTGGCAAAAACCGTACGGCTGCTCCCTTTGCTGTATTCCGCCGATGTGATCAGACGTTCTGCGGTCAGCTTGGTCGCCCCATACGTATTCGTCGGGGAAATCGCCTTATCTGTACTTGTAAATACGACTTTCTCTACATCCTTTGCCAGTGCTGCCTTAATGACATTATGAGTCCCTTCCACATTCGTAAGCACCGCTTCATATGGATTGTATTCACAGGCAGGAACATGCTTCATCGCTGCCAGGTGAAACACATAATCGACATCATGCATAGCGGTATGAACTCGGTCATAATTTCTTACATCCCCGATAAGAAACCGGAGATTCTGCCTTGGACCCAGTTCATTATGCAGCTCATGCTGTTTATGTTCATCACGGCTGAATACCCGGATGACAGCAGGAGACTCCTGCAGCAACTGCCGCACGATACTGGAACCAATTGTTCCGGTACCTCCAATGATTAAAATCTTCTTTCCTTTAAAAAACATTCCATCCCTTCTTCCTTCCATCAAATCAAACTAGTGAATCATTCGGGAAATAAGGCATACTTTTATATCTCTTGACTACTATATATATTCCAAAGGAAGGACTCGGTGAAAATAATAGATTGCAGCCTACCAAAGAATTAGAAAAAGCGCTCAACCCTTGAGGTTCAACGCTTTCAACTTCAGGATGGTGACAGAAGAAAGAGGCGGTCGGCAAGCATCTGTGTCTTTACAGAAAACGGATCACCTTCCTGAAAACTGATTTTGTAAAGAAACGCATCCAGCTCACGCTTCGTCAATGAAGGAAAAACATGCCGTATTTTCTCTCGGTTATCCGGCACGAAGCGAAGACGGCGTATATTAGGCACTGCAGCCTTGGGAGGAGATATACGCTTTATGATATCGAGCACATACGGCCAGGATACATCCCCTTTCGTCAGCCCGTAATACCGGGAAAAGATTCGTTCTGCTTCTTTCGAAGGAGGTGGTTTCTCATCCAGACACTTCTGCAGCTCGTTGATCGTTGCTGCACGCGTACTGATATCATTCGGGAAGTCAACATCGAATGGGGAAGAAAAAGGAACATATGCCAGCACCAATTTGTCGAGCAGGAAAGCCTCTATTCCCGTCGTACATCCATTATGAATAACAGCCTCCGCCCCGAGCAGCCAATGAATCACATTACCATCACTGATGACTCGCACGTTAGGGAGATGGTTGAAAAGCCGCTCATATGTCGTGCTGTTCTCTCCAGGGTGAGGTCGGACAATAACCGTTCGGTCGCTGCATTCTTTGCTCATCTGCCTGACCAAGGAAACAAAGGCATGAAATAAGTCCTTCATATAGCAGTCTCCGCCGAGAGATCTCCTTCTTTGATTCCTTTATTTCCGTTATATAAGGGGAATCTAGTGTTTATTAATAGATAGTTTCCGTGTGTCTTCTTCAGCAGATCAGCCTCTTCCTGATAAATACCCCGATATCCCGGACTAAGAAGATCGAAGCGGGGATTGCCCGTGATGGTGCAGGGAACAGGAAGATTCGGATAAGCCCGTTCAATGGTATGTTTTTGATACGGACCCCAACAGCAGATATAATCAAGGTTTTTCAACTGCCCGGCACTCATCCGCTGCCTTATATACCTGGAAGCATCAGAGAAAATCAAACCTTCTTCATCCAGTTCCATAACACCGTGACCATTGGCCTTTGCAGAGGTCAACACTTTCTTCCGGTAACCCGGAGTACATCCTTTTGCAAGAAAAACGCCCGGCGGAAGCTGCATGGACGCTTCTTCCACTTTTCTATGTTCACCGATCAGCACGGAGTACCCTTCCTTCAAGGCATGATAGCCTAATAGAAGCTTGGCGTGCAGTTCCCGGGCTTTCATTTCTACAGGCAGATACAACCAATGTGTGCGTACCACATGCCTTCCCTCCCCGACCGTTTACTCCAACCGTATGAGATTGGGAATAAAAATATCCCTGATGCGGGATGCATCAGGGATATCTTCTTATTCCTGTTCTTTTTCCAATACCTTGGTACTGCGGACCGTATCGATCGGTCGGACATAATTTTCTATTTCTTCCCGCTTCGGCTCCAGCTTCGGTGGCAGAGAAAGCTTCTCGCCAAGCGTTTCATACGGCTCGTCCCCCATGAACCCAGGACCGTCCGTCGCGAATTCAAACAGAATCTGTGGTGCAACATTAGCGTACAGCGATCCGAAGTAATGGCGGTCCACAAATCCGGAGGTGCGGAATCCGAACTTCGGCAGACGGTCGATCCATTCCTGCAGCGCCTCTCTGTCCTCGACACGAAAAGCGGCATGGTGAACCGTACCGAAGCCTTGTCTCGCCGGAGGGAGAATCGTATTGTACTCAACGATCACGGCAGCACCGTTCCCACCCTCTCCAACTTCAAACAAGTGGAACGATCCTTCTTGATCGACTTCGCGGAACAGCAGTACCTTCTCCAGCATTTCTTTGAAATAGGTAACATTATCTACCCGCACGTGCAGAGGGCCAAGGCCGCGGATGGCATATTCCAGTGGAATCGGTCCTTTCTTCCAAGGCTGCCCCGGAGCGACGCCGTTATCCTTCTCGTCGGACACAAGCTCATACGACTGATCATCGAAATCTACGAACGGGAGCACGCTGCGCCCGAATCTCTCTTTAATGCCGCTGTGTTTCACATCCAGACGATCGAATCGTTTCACCCAGTATTCCAGCGCCTCATCATCAGGCACACGGAAGGAAGTCCTCGCTATTTCATTCGTTCCATGTGTTCCTTTCGGTATGCCCGGAAAGTCAAAGAAGGTCATATCCGTTCCGGGATTCCCTTCATCGTCGGCAAAGAACAAATGATACGTCTCAATATCGTCCTGGTTCACCGTTTTCTTCACAAGACGCATACCAAGTACGTACGTGAAGAACTCATAATTCTTTTCTGCACTACTCGTGATCGCAGTTACGTGGTGAATCCCTTTTAATTCGTTCATTTCATTCCCTCCTATATCATAAAACGCACTTATTATCTCAGTTTCAAGATAAATATATTACATGTGCCCGCTCTTGTCAATCAAACGTCTTTCATACCCTGATTTACCGTAACATATCTTTTTATACAGATATGCTGAATACATGGTTGACAAGGACTGGTTCATCCTGTAAGTTTAAATCCTGACAAAGTTGATAAGGATTAAAGGTTTTAAAAAATAAAAGGAGGTCAAAAATATGGATACATTTTTTCTTCTATTGAATATTGCCATTTTATTAGGTTTTATTTTCGTACTTATCCGTATGCAGCAAAAACACGTGTCGTTCAGTAAACGCGTGTTTACAGGTTTAGGATTAGGAGTACTGCTCGGCGTGTACCTGCAGCTCGTCTTCGGAGCTGATTCCAACGTCGTTTCTCAAACATCTGATTGGTATAACATCGCAGGGCGCGGGTATGTCCGCCTCTTGATGATGATCGTCATCCCACTCGTTATGGTTTCGATCATCCAATCGATCATTAACTTGGAAAAATCTTCGGAACTCGGCAAGATTTCCTTGTGGATCATCGGGATCCTTGTAGGTACGACAGCAGTCGTCAGCACTCGTCGGTATCGGAAGCTCTCTACTCTTCGGTCTGGATGCAGGCGAAATCGAAGCCGGTCAAGCCGAACAGGATCGCGGTCTTTACTTAGAAGACACGCTAACAGAAGTTGCTGACTTGAGCACACCGCAGAAAATTTTGGAATTCCTTCCTGCGAACCCGTTCCTTGATATGACGGGAGACCGTGCAACATCTACGATTGCAGTGGTTATCTTCTCTGCTATCGTCGGGATCGCCGTCCTCGGCGTCCGTCGGAAACAGCCGGAACAGGCAGCAATCTTTATTAAAGGGATCAACGCTGTTTACGCAGTGGTCATGCGTATCGTTACCCTCGTCCTTCGTCTGACGCCGATTGGTATTCTCGGTCTTATGGCAACGACCGTTGCACAGACGGACGTCGCCGGAATATTGGAATTAGGTAAATTCGTGTTAGCTTCTTACGTTGCATTAGGTGTCATGTTTGTTATCCACCTGATCTTGATCGGAGCATTCGGATTAAATCCGATGACCTATTTGAAGAAAGTCATCCCTGTACTCGGGTTCGCCTTTACTTCCCGCTCCAGTGCCGGAACGATTCCGCTTAACATCTCTGCCCAGAAGAACAGCCTCGGTGTAGATGAAGGAGTCGCCAATATGTCTGCTTCCTTCGGTGCCACGATCGGCCAGAACGGCTGTGCAGGGATTTATCCGGCCATGCTCGCTGTCATGATCGCACCGAGCGTCGGTATCGATCCACTCAGCCCCGGATTCCTGATCCAGCTGGTACTGATTGTCGCCATCAGCTCCTTCGGTGTCGCAGGTGTCGGCGGCGGGGCAACATTTGCAGCCTTGATTGTCCTTTCTTCCATGAACCTGCCGGTCGCGCTTGCCGGACTATTGATTTCCGTGGAGCCGCTGATCGACATGGGACGTACAGCACTTAACGTCAATGGATCCATGACGTCAGGGACCCTCACTTCCCGCGTATTGAAAAAACTGAACACCGAACGGTTTAACGATAAGAACGCCGTTGAAAAAGATATTGCAGTCTAACACCAAAGAAGCACGGTCCCCTTTAAGGAACCGTGCTTCTTTTCTATTTACACAATAACACTCAAAAATAAAACCGCCGTGCATACAAGCCCTGCGGTTCTCTAGTTGTCTACAAACTTAAACGTTTAAGAATCTATATGGAATTCAATACAACCTTTTCTTCCTCAAGTGAAAACTCACCTTACCTGTAACTAAGTAAAGGAGGTCAATTTCGGTAGAGGGTGGAGGGAAATGGGCAGACTCCGACGGGATTAGCGGAACAGGTGAGACCCCGGAAGAGCAACGTGAAATGCCCCCTGAATATTGGACAATATCAGG